>NZ_JAAIWM010000006.1 GCF_011008845.1 Bacillus mesophilus
CGCCAAGCAAAGATGAAAAGAGTAGCTCATGTAGCTACTCTTTTTTGTATTTTGAGCACGAAGTGCTAAAGAGTATACAACAAAGACTAGAGGACTAAATGTATATGAGAACTAAAGATGAAAAAGAGTAGTCAGGGTACCTACTCTTTCATTAAGGTAGGAATGATATGAATAGGCTCCTAAGGATTTATATTTCCATTTGCTAATTTTTCACGATCTAAAGCACTTGGTGGTTGTTCAAGCCAACCATTATTAATCATAATATTTGCTCCATCTTCACCATACTTAAGTACTTCAGAAATAAGCCGAGTGTAATGAAGACCTAAATCACGCCTTGGACTAGAACCTAGACTTGTGCCATAGTGACTTGTACTGGCGGCAGTTAATGCAGCTGAATGGAACATAATGAGTTTATCAGAGAAGGGAGCAGTTGTGGAATCGGTCGGCAGAGTATTCCAAACCATAGGTGTGGGAAGACCTGCTTCGCTAAGTAAAGAACCAAAAATTTCAATATGCTTCGATGCAACCTGAACCCCTTTTGTTAAAAATTCTTTTACCTCATTGGATCTGACAACCTGCTTAAATCCAGTTAATAATGCACGTCCTAGATCATTTCTCTCTATATTAAAGAATAAGTTCATAATCTCGATTGAGGTAAGAGGACGTCTCTCACCAAACCATCCTGAAAGAAACCCTTGCTTTGAAACAAAATCTACTTCCCTAGGCAAATTAATTTGTGGAGGTCTGATAAAGAGGCCCTTTTCAAGAAGGACATTTACACTCCTATTGTATAAATTTGACGATTCTGAAACACAATTCGTAAAGAAATTTCTTATATCTTCCCTTGCTGAATTACCTAAAGCGAGACTATAACCGTTGCCACCTATGAATGCCATGTTCTTTAAATAATATAGATAGAAGGAATCAGAATATAACCTTGGAGCGGAGTGGTTATAATCGTTCTCCGTGAAGCTAACGGGTAGAGGGAACTTCTCTTCTGTAAAAAGATTCTTCAAAAAATCTAAATGTTGTTGTGATAAAGTTATCGCATATTGTAAAACATCTTTTATTTGCTCGTCCTCTACATTATTTATGAAATATGGAAGTACAGCAGTTGCTAATGTATCATTTTGGTATGTAGTCCATAAATTTGCCATTTCCGAGGTGGACAAAATAACGTTGTGCAATAATATAACACCTTCCTTTTAAAACATATATAATAACCGTAGCTTTACCATAAAAACATATGTTTATGTTTTATTTTCATACAAATAAGCCTGATTCAAATGATGAACCAAGCTTTTCTTTTTAAATATTACGTCCTCCTTTTAAGATTATAAGCAAGGAGGATTAAACCAAGTCCAAACATTATGGAAAGAATCAACCAAGTTGTAGTGGAGGCAATAGTTTCATCTTGGTTACCTATCGTTTCAAAGGAATCAATTGGTTTTTTTCCCTCACCTAGCAAGGTGAGGTCAGCGTCTGCACGGGATAACTCTTTAGTTAATGAGCAAATACCTGTTACTAACGTATCACTTTGTGTGGCGTAAACTAAATAGCTTTCATCTATGGAAAAATTAAAACCGCAGCCTGCCGAATCTCTAGCTGTATATACGACATGCTGAGGTGTATTTTCACCCTTCCATATCTCATGTACCTGGAATGTTACTTTGATTGGCTCGAGTTCTTTTAATGAGTCTTCTTTAATATTTACCACCTTACCTGAGAACACCGAATCTGCACGATCTAGTTCCTCCTTAATGGAAGGTGAGGCAGCACATGAGCAAGCATGTGTTGGTATAGGCTTTGTCATTATAGTAATAGTAATAGTAATAGTAATAAAAAGTAAAATTAATACGGATAATATTTTTGTACTTTGCATGAATGGTTCACTCCTTCACCTTAAATAGACGAAGGGTTTACTAATTTGTTACATACTAATTATTCATCAACACTTTTTATCGCCACTTTATTCTTTTTCCCATCAGCAGGAAATTGTTTGTGTAAGTGAATGATTAATAGCCCCTGTTGATAGCTTGCTTCTATTCTGTCATCTCTCACAATATAAGGAAGTTCTATATTGCGCTTGAAATTTCCTTGAAAAATTCCCTCTTGTATAAGCTTAAAACCTTTGTAATTTAAATTGATCTTACCTTCTATTTCTAATACATGTTGATTTACAAACAAATCAATATCGTCCAATTTATTAATACCCGGGATATTTACTACACAGAGCAGTTCATTTTCACCCTGATACAAGTTGTACTGGGTGAGTTGATTTTGAAACATTCCATCAAAATTCTTCCAAAAATCATCGCCAAAAAAACCTTGAAATTGGTCCTTCCAGTTGGCGAAATCCTTTAAGTATGGATGATTATTTAACATAAGCGTCACCTCTTTAAAGTTTGCTCCTACATAATATGTAATAGGCATTGTTATGTGCCTATAACCTCATCTATCATGGGTCTATAATCTTTGATACAATATGGATTAAGAGTTGGGTATAGTAATAGTAAGAAGAAGAGGTGAAGGAAATGATAGAAAGTGGACTAGCTATGATCATTATCATATTATTGATAAATATTGTATATGTTTCCTTTTTTACAATTCGTATGATCCTAACGCTTAAGGGTTATCGATATTATGCAGCCTTCTTAAGTATGATTGAGGTTGTCATTTATGTTGTAGGATTAGGGTTAGTGTTGGAAAACTTAAATGAAATCCAAAATTTAGTTGCGTATGCAGTAGGCTATGGAATTGGTGTTATAGTTGGGATGAAGATTGAAGAGAAGCTTGCATTGGGGTATATCACAGCCAATGTGATTACTAAGGATTATAATAAAGATCTTCCAAGACAGTTGCGTGAAAAAGGATATGGAGTCACTAGTTGGGAGGCTCATGGTCTTGAGGGAGATCGGATGTCACTTCAAATCTTAACTCCTCGAAAATATGAACTTGCTTTATATACGACGATTAAAGAACTTGATCCTGGAGCGTTCATTATATCTTATGAACCTAAGACTATTTATGGGGGCTTCTGGGTTAAAAACGTTAAGAAAGGGAAGTTGAAAAATGGCTAAAAAAATTACTAAAAAGAAATTTCATGTTGAAGAACATGAATCAATAAACGACTGCTTAGAAAGAATGGAGCAGGAAGGCTATACACCTATACGTCGAATGGAAGAACCGGAATTTCATGAAACTGTGACGGACGGTGTAAAAGATATTCAACCGTGTGGAAGAATGATTGTATTTGAAGGGAAATTAACTGAAAAAGACGAACAATAAATACCTTTTTCTATTGATTGTTCGAATTTCTCATTGCAATGAATGGCTCTAGCTGATATCATAAGATAGGAAAATAAAAATTAAACAACAATTATATAGATTAGTTTACCTCGTATAATTTTGGGATTATGGCCCATAAGTTTCTACCCAATAACCGATAATTTATTGGACTATGAGGGAAAGTGTTACGGGGAGCTCCGTGTATTTTTGGAGCATTAAAGTGCCCAAGTAAATTGCTTTCTCTTTTATAGGGAAGAATTTACTTAGGGTGCTTTTTTCGTATAAAGAGTTATGAGGTAAAAGGGGGATGCAATTTGAAGCCGTTAGTTGGGGTAATAATGGGGAGTTCGTCAGATTGGGAGACCATGAAGCATGCATGTGAAATTTTAGAAGAGCTAAGCATTCCATATGAGAAGAAGGTTGTGTCTGCACATCGTACACCTGATTTAATGTTTGAATATGCGGAACAAGCTAGAGAGCGTGGATTGAATGTGATTATTGCGGGTGCTGGAGGGGCTGCACATTTGCCAGGAATGATTGCCGCAAAAACAACTTTACCTGTAATCGGAGTACCTGTTCAATCAAAGGCTCTAAACGGTTGGGATTCACTATTATCTATTGTCCAAATGCCTGGAGGAATTCCAGTGGCAACTGTCGCAATTGGTAAAGCTGGCGCAACAAATGCTGGGTTATTAGCTGCACAAATCCTGAGTGTATCAAATTCAGATCTTGCAGACCAACTACAGGTGAGAAGAGAAAAGATGAAGCAGATGGCAATAGAAATGAGTGATCAACTTGTATAAAAAGGTTATGCCTGGAAGCACGATTGGAATCATTGGTGGAGGACAGTTAGGGAGGATGATGGCCATTGCTGCGCGAGCAATGGGATATAAAATTGCGGTGTTAGATCCGACTCCCAATAGTCCTTGCGGGCAACTTGCTGATATTGAAATTACTGCTCCTTATCATGACCTTGACAGTATCAAAAAGCTTGCGAATATTAGTGATGTTATCACCTATGAATTTGAAAACATTGATCACCAAGCTTTAAAATGGCTATATGAAAATACATATTTGCCACAGGGTACAGAGTTGTTAAGAATTACTCAGGACCGTGAAACAGAAAAAAATTCTATCAATGAATTAGGTATAAAGGTTGCACCATTTGCAATCGTAAACACTAAGGCGGAGCTTGACCAAGCTGTTGAGAAAATTGGAACTCCCTGTATAATCAAAACTTGCCGAGGAGGCTATGACGGGAAGGGACAGCAGGTTGTTAGAATTCATGAAGATAAAGTTGCTGCTTACGACCTATTAACAACCGGTAAGTGTATTGTTGAAGGCTGGGTTTCTTTTGAGAAGGAACTTTCGGTAATTATTGCAAGAAACCCTAGTGGAGAAACAAAGACATTGCCCCTTGCAGAAAATATTCATAAGGATAATATTCTTCATCAAACGATAGTGCCGGCAAGAGTGGATGCCCAAGTAGCGGAGAAGGCAAAATCTGTTGCCAAAGTGATTGCAGATGGACTAGGTTTAATAGGAACATTGGCAGTGGAGATGTTTTTAGTAAATGATGAGATTTATGTAAATGAACTAGCGCCTAGACCTCATAACTCAGGTCACTATTCCATAGAGGGATGTGTTACCTCACAGTTTGAACAGCATATTAGAGCGGTATGTAATCTACCTTTAGGAGATACGACACTATTAACACCAACTGTTATGGTGAATTTACTAGGCGAGCATCTCGAACCTACTCTAGAGCAGTATGAATTCCTTGGAAAAGGTAAGGTTCATTTATATGGTAAAGAAGAAGCAAAGCTAAAAAGAAAGATGGGACATATTACCTTTTTAGGTGAAGATGTTGAAGAAATATTAAGCGATCTTTCACAATTAACAATATGGAATGAAAAAGCGGAGGTAAAACAATGATTGAACGTTATACAAGACCAGAAATGGGTGCTATTTGGACGGATGAAAACCGTTATAATGCTTGGTTAGAGGTTGAGATTTTAGCTTGTGAGGCTTGGGCAGAGCTTGGCGATATTCCAAAGGAGGATGTAGCGTTAATACGTCAAAACGCATCCTTTAATATTGCAAGAATACTAGAGATTGAAGAAGAAACTAGACATGATGTTGTAGCCTTTACTCGTTCAGTATCAGAGACTCTAGGTGAAGAGAAGAAGTGGGTTCATTACGGATTAACCTCTACTGATGTGGTTGATACTGCTTTATCTTACTTACTGAAACAAGCAAATGATATTTTAAAACAGGACCTCAATCGGTTTGTGGATATATTAAAGGAAAAAGCATTAGAGCATAAATATACGGTAATGATGGGGAGAACACACGGTGTTCATGCGGAACCAACAACATTTGGACTAAAGCTTGCTCTTTGGTACGAGGAAATGAAGCGAAATGTTGAACGTTTTGAAGCAGCATCAACGGGAATTGAATTCGGAAAGATTTCTGGGGCAGTTGGAACGTATGCAAATATTAACCCATTTGTTGAAAGCTATGTTTGTGAAAAGCTAGGGTTACAAGCAGCACCGATTTCAACTCAAACTCTGCAGCGTGATCGCCATGCACACTATATGTCAACACTTGCTTTAATTGCGACTTCTATTGAAAAGTTTGCTACAGAAGTTCGTGGTCTTCAAAAGAGTGAAACAAGAGAAGTAGAGGAATTTTTCGCTAAAGGTCAAAAGGGCTCATCGGCTATGCCACATAAGCGTAATCCAATTGGATCTGAAAATATGACTGGCCTTGCAAGAGTAATTCGTGGTCACATGCTAACTGCTTATGAAAATGTTTCACTTTGGCATGAACGTGATATTTCACATTCCTCAGCAGAACGAATTATCCTACCAGACGCAACAATTGCTTTAAATTATATGTTAAACCGTTTTGGAAATATTATTAAGAATTTAACGGTTTTCCCTGAAAATATGAAGCGTAATATGGATCGCACTTTTGGTCTTATATACTCACAGCGTGTGTTACTAGCCTTAATTGATGCAGGTATGTCAAGAGAGGAAGCGTATGACACGGTTCAGCCAAAAGCAATGGAGGCTTGGGAAAAGCAAACCTCGTTTAAGGAAATTGTAATGGCAGAGGAAACCATCACATCAAGACTTTCTCAAGCGCAAATTGATGATTGTTTTGATTATAGCTATCATCTTTCGCAGGTGGATACTATTTTTGATCGAGTAGGATTATAAGATATTGCTCAAGAGGGAGGATTTAGATTAGAGCCTCCCCTACATTCTGAACAATAATTAGGGGGATTTGGAGTGGAAAAGCTAGGGTTACTTTACGAAGGAAAAGCAAAGAGAATCTATCAAACTACTGATTCGGAAATCGTATGGGTAGAATATAAAGATAGTGCAACAGCCTTTAATGGCGAGAAAAAGGCAACTATTACTGGTAAAGGCCGTCTAAATAATACAATTACATGCTTACTATTTGACATGCTACACGAAAGAGGGATTCCTACTCATCTAGTAGAAAAGCTTTCAGAAACTGAACAGCTTGTTAAAAGAGTTCGTATTATTCCTTTAGAAGTGGTTGTTCGAAATATTGCAGCAGGTTCACTAGCTAAACGCCTTGGTCTTGAAGAAGGTCAGGCACTTCCATTTCCAATAGTTGAGCTCTACTATAAAAACGATGACCTTGGTGATCCGCTAATCAATGAAGATCATATTAAGGTTTTGAACCTTGCTACTGCTCAGCAGGTAGAGGAGTTAAAGGAAAAGGCACTAGGTGTTAATAAAGTCCTTGTTCCTTATTTTGATGAAAGAAATGTAAGATTAATAGATTTCAAGCTTGAGTTTGGCTTAACCAGTGAAGGTACTGTGTTGCTAGCTGATGAGATTTCACCTGATACTTGTCGTTTATGGGATAAGGATACAAATGAAAAGCTAGATAAAGATGTGTTTAGAAGAGACTTAGGAAATTTAACAGAGACTTATGAAAAACTATTAGAACGATTAGGGGGAGCATCACATGTATAAAGTTAAGGTATTCGTTACGTTAAGAGAAAGTGTTTTAGATCCACAAGGTACGGCGGTAAAGGGTTCACTTCATAGCTTGTCTTATACAGAGGTTCAAGATGTTCGTATTGGTAAGTTCTTAGAATTAACCATTGAAAAGTCTGATCATTCAATTGATGAGCTTGTAAAGGAAATGTGTGAGCGTCTCTTAACAAATACAGTGATTGAAGATTATACGTATGAAGTTGAGGAGGTTGTTGCAAAGTGAAATTTGCAGTAATTGTCTTCCCAGGTTCTAACTGTGATGTTGATATGTTTCATGCGATTAAGGATGAGTTAGGTGAAGAAGTTGAGTATGTGTGGCATGATACAGAGTCACTAGATTCATATGATGGCATTCTTTTACCAGGTGGTTTTTCGTACGGAGATTATTTAAGATGTGGAGCAATTGCACGTTTTTCTAAGGTAATGGCTGCTGTAATAAAGGCTGCTGAGGAAGGAAAGCCAGTTATGGGTGTATGTAACGGGTTCCAAATTTTATTAGAGGCAGGGCTTTTACCTGGTGCTTTAAGAAGAAATAAAGATTTAAAGTTTATCTGTCAGCCCGTTAATCTAGTAGTTGAAAATGCTGCATCTATGTTTAGCTCAGGCTATGAAACTGGCGAAGTGATAAGTATTCCAGTTGCTCACGGTGAAGGAAACTACTACTGTGATGAATTCACGTTACAAAAGCTTGAAGAAGGAAACCAAATCGTGTTCCGTTATCAGGACGACTTAAACGGAAGCCTTTCGAATATTGCAGGGATTGTAAATGAAAAAGGAAATGTACTTGGGATGATGCCACACCCAGAGCGTGCAGTTGACTCACTATTAGGTAGTGATGATGGACTAAAGCTTTTTAAATCAATTTTAAAGAATTGGAGGAACACTCATGTCGTTACTGCTTGAACCAACAGCTGAACAAATTAAAAGTGAGAAGATCTACCGTGAAATGGGACTAAGTGACGAGGAGTTTGCTCTTGTTGAAGAGATTATTGGTCGCCTACCTAACTATACAGAATTGGGATTATTCTCTGTTATGTGGTCAGAGCATTGTAGTTATAAAAATTCTAAGCCGGTATTAAGAAAGTTTCCAACAAAAGGTGAACGTGTTCTTCAAGGTCCTGGTGAAGGTGCTGGTATTGTAGATATCGGTGATGAACAAGCGGTTGTGTTCAAGATGGAGAGTCATAACCATCCTTCAGCGATTGAGCCATATCAAGGTGCTGCTACTGGTGTAGGTGGAATCATTCGTGACGTATTCTCAATGGGAGCTCGTCCGGTTGCTCTATTAAACTCATTACGTTTTGGTGAGCTGACGACTCCTCGTATGAGATATCTATTTGAAAATGTAGTAGCGGGTATTGCTGGCTATGGTAACTGTGTAGGGATTCCAACAGTTGGTGGAGAAATACAATTTGACCCTTCTTATGATGGAAATCCACTTGTAAATGCAATGTGTGTGGGGTTAATTGATCATAAGGATATTAAAAAAGGTGTGGCAACAGGAATCGGCAATACTGTCATGTATGTTGGGGCAAAAACAGGTCGTGATGGAATTCATGGAGCGACGTTCGCATCAGAGGAACTATCGGAAGCTTCTGAAGCAAAACGTCCAGCAGTACAAGTAGGCGATCCATTTATGGAGAAGCTTTTACTTGAAGCAAGTCTAGAAATCATTCAAAGTGATGCCCTTGTTGGAATTCAGGATATGGGTGCAGCGGGTCTTACTTCTTCTTCAGCAGAGATGGCAAGTAAGGGTGGATCTGGTATTGAAATGAATCTAGATTTTGTTCCACAACGTGAAACAGGTATGACGGCTTACGAAATGATGCTTTCTGAATCACAAGAGCGTATGCTGATTGTTGTTCAAAAAGGTAGAGAAAAAGAAATTCAAGATATCGTTGAAAAGTATGGCTTGGAAGCTGTGGCAGTAGGGGTTGTAACAGATGATAAGAGGTTACGCCTTGTTCATAAAGGAGAAGTAGTAGCAGACGTTCCGGTTGATGCATTAGCGGAAGATGCACCGGTTTATCATAAGCCTTCTGCAGAGCCTGCTTACTACCGTGAATTCCAGGCGATGGAAAACGACATACCTGCTGTTGATGACGTACAGGAAACATTAGAGAAGCTCTTATCACAACCTACCATTGCAAGTAAGGAATGGGTTTACAATCAGTATGATTATATGGTTAGAACTAATACGGTTGTTTCACCAGGGTCAGATGCGGCAGTTGTTCGTATACGTGGAACTAGAAAAGCTTTAGCGATGACTACTGACTGTAATTCTCGTTATATTTACCTAGATCCAGAGGTTGGTGGCAAGATTGCTGTTGCTGAAGCAGCACGTAACGTCGTGTGTTCTGGTGGAGAGCCGATTGCCATTACAGATTGCTTGAACTTTGGTAATCCAGAGAAGCCTGAAATTTTCTGGCAGTTGGAAAAAGCTGTAGATGGAATGAGTGCTGCTTGTACAGCATTAAACTCACCGGTTATTAGTGGAAATGTGTCTTTATATAACGAAACAAATGGAACGGCGATTTATCCTACTCCAACAGTTGGAATGGTAGGATTAATTAAAGATCTCGATCATATTACAACGCAAAGCTTTAAACAAGCTGGGGATTTAATTTATGTAATAGGTGAAACAAAGGCAGAGTTTGGCGGAAGTGAGTTACAAAAATTAACGTATGGTCGTATTTTTGGAAAAGCTCCTGCTTTAGACTTAGAGGTTGAAGCAGAAAGACAATCTTCATTATTAGGAGCAATTCGTGCAGGTGTCGTGCAATCAGCTCATGATGTATCTGAAGGTGGACTGGGAGTTGCTCTTGCTGAATCAGTATTTGGAACTGAATTTGGTGCAGATGTTCAGCTCACTGGTGATGCAACGGTTATGTTATTCAGTGAAACGCAATCACGTTTTGTGGTAACGGTAAGTCCTGAGAATAAAGAGCGTTTTGAAGAGCTAGTTGCTGCTACATTAGTAGGAAATGTAACGAATGATGGAAAGCTTGTAATCGCTGTTAACGAAGCTAATTCAATAAATGCATCAGTAGAAACATTACTTCAAGCTTGGAAAGGGGCGATCCCATGCTTGCTGAACTCAAAGGCTTAAACGAAGAGTGTGGGATATTTGGAATCTGGGGCCATCCAGATTCTGCCCAAATCACATATTACGGCCTACACAGTCTTCAGCACCGAGGACAAGAAGGTGCTGGGATTGTTGTCACAGATGGAGAGAAGCTTAACACCATCAAAGGAACCGGCTTAGTAACTGAGGTGTTCAAGCAAGAAGAAATGAGCGGGCTTTATGGAAAGGCAGCGATCGGTCATGTTCGTTATGCGACAGCGGGTGGCGGTGGCTATGAAAATGTGCAGCCACTATTATTCCGTTCCCAAAGTGGTGGATTAGCTTTAGCTCATAATGGAAACTTGGTAAATGCAAATGCATTAAAACATCAGCTAGAAGGTCAAGGTAGTATTTTTCAGACAACATCTGATACAGAGGTATTAGCGCACTTAATTAAACGTGGTGGTAATTTACCTCTAAATGAAAGAATGAAGAATGCCCTGTCGATGCTTAAGGGTGCCTATGCATTTTTAGTGATGACAGAGGACCAAATGATGATTGCTCTTGATCCATTAGGAATGCGTCCACTTTCACTTGGTCGTTTAGGCGATGCTTATGTAGTGGCTTCTGAAACGTGTGCATTTGATGTTGTCGGTGCAACATATGAGCGTGAGGTAGAACCAGGAGAACTAATTATTATTTCTGATGAAGGAATTCGTTCAGAGCGTTTCTCTGGCTTCCAAAGTAGAGCCATTTGTAGTATGGAATATATATATTTTGCAAGACCTGATAGTAATGTGGACCGTATCAATGTTCACAGTGCAAGAAAAAGCTTAGGCAGATGGCTAGCTCTAGAAGCACCAGCTGAAGCTGATGTGGTTACTGGTGTTCCTGATTCTAGTATTTCAGCAGCAATTGGTTATGCAGAAGCAATGGGAATTCCCTATGAAATTGGTTTGATTAAGAACCGCTATGTAGGGCGCACCTTCATTCAGCCTTCACAATCACTACGTGAACAAGGCGTGAAAATGAAGCTGTCTCCAGTACGAGGGATAGTAGAAGGTAAGCGTGTCGTGATGGTTGATGATTCAATTGTTCGTGGTACAACAAGCCGCCGAATTGTAAACATGCTTCGTCACGCAGGTGCAACTGAAGTTCATGTAAGAATCAGTTCACCTCCTATTAAAAATCCATGCTACTATGGAATCGATACCTCAACAAGAGAGGAACTGATTGCATCCTCAAGATCAGTCGAAGAAATTCGCCAAATCATAGGAGCCGATTCACTCTCATTTATAAGTAATGAAGGCTTGCTAAATGCAATCGGAAGACCAGATCAAGATGAAAACAAAGGGCAATGCCTAGCCTGCTTCACAGGCAAATACCCAACTGAAATATACCCAGATACCTTACACCCGCATGAAAAATGCTAGAAGTGTACTGACAATAACTTCTTTAATGACTTCTTTAGCCCTTTAAAGCATCGGGGGCCAGGCCCCCGGTGCTTTAAAGTGGCAAAGTGGATTGAAGTGACGTATTTTAGTTATAAATAAAAAATATTACTAGATAAAGCGACGGGTACGTCGCTTTATGGCTATTGGGGGATGGACGGACGATGGCGAACTCGTATAAGGAAGCTGGAGTTGACATAGAGGCAGGTTATGAAGCGGTCTCACGTATGAAGAAGCATGTGGAACGGACAAAGCGTAATGGCGTAATGAGTAGCATTGGTGGTTTTGGTGGAATGTTTGATTTATCAAGCCTAAACCTAAAGGAGCCGGTTCTTGTGTCTGGGACTGACGGAGTTGGAACGAAGCTTATGCTTGCTTTTATGATGGATCAGCATGACACGATTGGTATTGATGCTGTTGCTATGTGTGTGAATGATATTGTGGTTCAAGGAGCAGAGCCATTATTTTTCTTAGATTATATTGCCTGTGGAAAGGCACTTCCTGAGAAAATTGAGGCGATTGTTAAGGGGATTTCCGATGGCTGCGAACAAGCAGGCTGTGCACTAGTTGGTGGAGAGACAGCAGAGATGCCAGGCATGTATGACGTAGAAGAGTATGACCTAGCAGGTTTTGCAGTAGGGGCAGTAGAAAAATCAAACATTATCACTGGTGCTGAGATTGCAGCTGGTGATTGCTTAATTGGTCTTACGTCAAGTGGACTACATAGCAATGGTTTTTCACTTGTTAGAAAGATTTTACTAGAGAAGGCTGGGTTTCAGCTAGATCAACAGGTAGAAGGGCTTGAAGGTAAGCTTGGTGACGAGCTTTTAAAGCCTACACGTATCTATGTAAAACCACTTTTGCAGGTACTTAAAAAATACCAAGTTAAAGGAATGGCTCATATCACTGGTGGTGGATTTATCGAAAACATTCCGAGAATGCTACCAGAAAATTGTGGAGCAGAAATCGATCAAGGCTCTTGGCCAATACCGGCAATTTTTAATGTGTTACAAAGAGAAGGCGAACTTTCACAAGAAGAAATGTTCAACATCTTTAATATGGGAATAGGTATGGTGTTAGCTGTTAATGAAAGTGATCTGATTCCTGTCATCCGTGAATTAGAAGAACAAGGAGTACTGCCATATATTATTGGACGAGTAAAAGAGGGTACAGGGGTAACATTTGGTGGAGGCTCGTTAGCATGAGTCGACTAGCTATTTTTGCTTCGGGATATGGCAGTAATTTTCAAGCAATCGTTAATGCTGTAAAAAATAATGCACTTCCAGCTGAAGTAGTTTTGTTAGTTTGCGACAAAGAAGGTGCTAAGGTAATTGAAAAGGCAAATAAAGAAAACATATCTACCTTTGTGACCTCACCTAAATCCTTTGAATCTAAAAAGCACTATGAAGAAGCAATCCTAGAGGCTCTTCAAGAACAACAAGTTGACTGGCTGATCCTAGCGGGCTATATGCGTTTAGTAGGTGAAACCCTTTTAAGGGCTTATGAAGGGAAAATTGTTAATATTCATCCCTCCCTCTTACCATCATTTCCGGGGAAAGATGCGATCGGTCAAGCCTTTGAAGCAAAAGTTAAGATAACAGGTGTAACCGTCCATTTTGTAGATGAAGGGATGGATACTGGGCCTATTATCGATCAGGAAGCGATAAGAATAGAACATCATGACACATACGAGAGTCTACAAGTAAAAATTCAATCAATCGAACATTCTTTATATCCAAACACAATAAAGAAGTTGGTAGCTGGAGGTAATCATTCATGACAGTAAAAAGAGCACTTATTAGTGTATCTGATAAAGACGGTTTAGTTCCATTTGTAAAAAGCTTAGTTGAGCAAGGTGTAGAAATTATTTCTACTGGTGGTACGAGTAAACTTTTAGAACAAAATGGAATTAATGTGATTGGAATCCAAGAGGTAACTAATTTCCCAGAAATGTTAGACGGGCGCGTGAAAACTCTTCATCCCATGATTCATGGTGGACTATTAGGAGTCCGTGACAATGAAGAGCATAAGCAAACAATGGAAGCACATGGAATTGTACCGATTGATCTAGTCGTTGTTAATCTATATCCATTCAAAGAAACGATTCAAAAGCCAGATGTAACATATAGTGATGCCATCGAGAATATTGATATCGGTGGTCCTTCCATGCTTCGATCAGCTGCAAAGAATCACCGTTTTGTAACGGTTGTGGTAGATCCAGCAGATTATCAGGTAGTACTAGACGAAATTTCAGCTTCAAAGGAAGTGTGCTTTGAAACAAAACAACGCCTAGCAGCGAAGGTATTCCGTCATACAGCTGCTTATGATGCTTTGATTGCTGATTATTTAACAAATCAAGTTGGAGAAGAGTCGCCTGAATTATTAACCGTCACTTATGAGAAAAAACAAGGTTTACGTTATGGGGAAAATCCTCATCAAAAGGCTGCTTTTTACCAAAGTTCTTTACCTGTTGAAGGGTCAATCTCATCAGCTACGCAATTACATGGAAAAGAATTATCGTACAACAATATTAATGATGCTGACGCAGCACTAACGATTGTAAGGGAATTTAAAGATCCTGCTGTTGTAGCAGTTAAGCATATGAATCCTTGTGGAGTAGGAGTGGGAGAAACAATCCAAGCTGCTTACCAAAAGGCGTATGAAGCGGACCCAGTTTCTATTTTCGGTGGTATTGTTGCAGCGAACCGTGCAGTTGATGCTGAAACGGCAATCCTTCTAAAAGAGATCTTCCTTGAGATCATCATTGCCCCTGATTTTACGCCAGAGGCACTTGAAATTCTCACTGCTAAGAAAAATCTTAGGTTATTACAGGTAGATGTTAATGCTGAACAAAGGATTGTGAACCGTCTAACTACCGTTAGTGGTGGAGTTCTTGTTCAAGAAACGGATCATTTATCTTTTGATGATGCGACGATTACTGTTCCGACTAAGCGTCAACCAACGGACTTAGAGTGGAAGGATTTAAAGCTAGCATGGCAAGTTGTTAAGCATGTCAAGTCTAATGCCATTGTATTAGCAAAGGATGATATGACGATTGGTATTGGAGCAGGACAAATGAATCGTGTGGGTGCTGCAAAGATAGCAATCGAACAAGCGGGGGAGAAGGCTAAGGGTTCAGCATTAGGCTCTGATGCATTTTTCCCAATGGATGATACCGTGGAAGCTGCTGCAAAAGCTGGTGTAACAGCGATTATCCAGCCTGGTGGATCTATTCGTGATGAGGATTCAATTAAGAAGGCAGATGAATATGGAATTACTATGGTGTTTACGGGAATAAGACATTTTAAACACTAAAAGGAGGGCTTTAAGATGAATGTACTAGTAGTAGGTCGTGGTGGAAGAGAGCATGCAATTGCTTGGAAGGCTGCGAGTAGCCCTCTTGTTAAAAATGTATATGTAGCACCGGGTAATCCAGGAATGGCGGATGTAGCCACATTAGTTCCTATTGATGAACTAAATCATGAAGAACTAATCTCTTTTGCAAAAGAAAATTCGATTGCTTTAACCATTATTGGACCAGAGGGACCATTGGTAAACGGTATTGTTGATCGTTTTGAAAAAGAACAGTTGCCAGTCTTTGGCCCCCGTCAAAATGCTGCTGCGATTGAAGGCAGTAAGGGTTTTGCAAAGGATTTAATGAAGAAATACAGCATTCCTACTGCTGAGTACGAAGTATTTACTCATTATGAAGAAGCTAAAGCATATATAGAGAAAAAGGGTGCTCCCATTGT
Organism: Bacillus mesophilus; assembly: GCF_011008845.1. GTDB lineage: Bacteria > Bacillota > Bacilli > Bacillales > SA4 > Bacillus_BS > Bacillus_BS mesophilus. The sequence goes on from NZ_JAAIWM010000006.1 coordinate 15,596, forward strand.
CATTAAGGCTGATGGCCTTGCAGCAGGTAAAGGTGTAGTTGTTGCAATGACAAATGAAGAAGCATTGTTAAGTATTAAGGAAATGATGCTTAACGAACGGTTTGGAAGTGCTAGTCGTCAGGTAGTTATTGAAGAATACCTAGAAGGAGAAGAGTTTTCTTTAATGGCTTTTGTCAAAGAAGACAGGGTTTATCCTTTAGTAATCGCACAAGATCATAAGCGGGTATTCGATGGTGACTTAGGGCCGAATACTGGGGGAATGGGTGCTTATTCTCCTGTTCCACAAATAAGTGATGAAATTATCAAACAATCTGTGGAAGTGGTTTTAAAGCCTACAGCAAATGGGATGATTCAAGAGGGAACTCCTTTTACAGGAATACTTTATGCTGGATTAATGTTAACAGCTGAAGGACCAAAGGTTATTGAGTTTAATGCGAGATTTGGTGATCCTGAGACACAAGTGGTGTTATCGAGATTAGAAAGTGACCTTGTTGAAAATCTATTAGACATATTAGCTGGAAAAGAACCGGTAATGAAGTGGTCTGAAGAGGCTGTAGTTGGTGTAGTTGTTGCTGCAAAGGGTTATCCTGAACAGTATGAAAAAGGAAACCCAATTATTGGGCTTGAAGAAGTAACAACCGCCAACGTTTTTCATGCAGGAACTGCCCTTTCAGGAAATCAGCTCGTTACTGACGGAGGTCGAGTATTACTGCTCGCCTCATCTGGTAAAACAATTAAAGAAGCACAACAGCTAGTGTATAGTCAGCTTCAACATGTAAACACAGACCATTTGTTTTATCGAAAGGATATTGGTGAAAAGGCTAACGCACACGTTTCCGTTTAAGATACACATAGCTAATAGCTATTATTCCGCCAATAACAGAAATAAGTACAAAGGACATATCAATCACATATTCCCAAAACATATAATCACTCCTTTGATAAGCCCCTTGCCATGGCAAGGGGATATTTTTTTCTCATTAAGTAGATGTTGTGCCGATTATGTTGGATTACCAGTGAATTCTTCTTCTTGGTTTTGACTGTTATTTTGTTGCTGTTTTTCTTGATATTCATTAAATAAATTCGTGAATGGGCAGTAACGGACAATTCCCGTTCCAATCTTCAAGGCAGCAAGCATGGCAACGAGGAAATATCTTTCACGATAAGGGCGTTTAGCTAGTCTTGCTGTTGACCATGCAAGCATAGTAAAACCACAGGTAAGTCTCAATAAAGCGTTAACCAATCCGATATTAGGTTTCATGTTTTCACCTCAAATTATTTATGATTCATTCTACCTTTTCTTTAATGCTTTACTCTGTGAAATATGGTAGGATGATAAGAAAGAACTAGAAAGGAGGAAAGTGGATGAACGATCACCGATATCGCTGGAGAAATCTTCAATTACGCAGACATCTTGATGTCCTAGATGGTAAGTATCCACCGACAATGGTATTAAAAGATGCCACCTTTCTTCACTCAGGTCTAAAGCAATGGTTAAAGGCCAATATTTGGATCTATGAGGACCGTATTGTGTATATTGGCGACTTAATGCCTAAAATAGAACTTAAAACCGAGATTGTAGATTGCCAAGAGCTATATCTTGTGCCGGGATATATTGAACCACATTCGCATCCATTTCAAGTTTATAATCCCCACTCCATCGCTCAATATTCATCACAATTTGGTACAACCACACTTATTAATGATAATCTTATACTTTTTTCTGAATTACAAAAAAAGAAAGCGTTTACTATAATGGATAATTTTCAAAAGTTGCCCCAAACAATATTTTGGTGGTGCCGTTTTGATTCCCAATCAGAGCTTGCAAATGAGGAGGAACTGTTCTCCTCCGTTAATATAAAAGCTTGGTTAGAACGAGATGATGTTTTACAAGGGGGAGAGCTGACAGGCTGGCCGAGACTGTTAGATGGTGATGACATGATGCTTCACTGGATCCAAGAGGCCAAGTATCATAATAAATTAATTGAAGGCCACTTTCCTGGTGCCTCTGAACGAACACTAATGAAGCTTAAGCTACTAGGTGCTGATGCTGATCATGAATCAATTTCGGGGAAGGATATTTATAATCGACTTATGCATGGTTATTCGGTAGCACTTCGCTATTCTTCCATTCGTCCTGATTTACCATACTTATTAGAAGAAATGAAAGCATTGCAATTACAAAGTTTTGACTCACTTATGTTTACAACCGATGGTTCTACACCATCTTTTTATGAACAAGGCTTTATCGATCTTATGATTAAAATGGCAATAGATAGCGGTATTCCTTTAATAGATGCTTATCATATGGGTTCCTATAATGTGGCGAAATATTATAGCTTAGATCACTATATGGGACATATTGCTACAGGCAAAGTTGCTAACATTAACTTTCTTTCAAGCAAGGATCAGCCAAAGCCTGTTCATGTAATGGCAAAAGGTCAGTGGTTACGTCGTGATGAGCAACCAATCTATAATAACTCGCCATACTCTTGGGAGGGTAGCGGGTTTAGCAAATTGAAGATTGACTGGGAGCTAACAAATGATGATCTTCAGTTTTCTATGGCACTTGGAATGAAAATGGAAAATGCAGTTATTATGAAGCCGTATTCAATGCAATTAGATACTTCGGTAGAAGAGCTTTCTGAAGAACATGACGAAAGCTTCCTGTTACTAGTCGATCAAAAAGGAAAATGGAGAATAAATACGGTTATAAAAGGGTTTGCGAATAAAATACATGGACTAGCAAGTTCTTATTCTAGCACTGGTGATTTTATTTTAATCGGAAAGAAAAAGGACGATATGCTACTCGCCTTTAAGAGAATGAAAGAGTTAGGAGGAGGCATTGTACTCGTTGAAAATGGAAAGGTCATTTTTGAGCTTGCGTTACCACTAGCAGGTCGAATGTCCAATCTTCCTTTAGAAGAGTTAATTCCTTTAGAAAAAGAGTTCAAAGCCTTAATGAAGGAGAGAGGCTATTTATACCTTGACCCAGTTTACAGCCTATTATTTTTATCATCCACTCACCTTCCATATATAAGAGTGACTCCAATGGGCATCTATGATGTGATGAAGAAAATGGTACTCTTTCCTACGATAATGCGTTAAAATAAAAAAGTATATTCTTCATCTAAAATAGGGAATCTAGAATAAAATGGGAAAAAGGTTGTGTCTTTTATGAATCGAATCATTTTTAGTATCTCACTAATTCTATTATTTATTATAGGGTCAGGCTGCTCAAAGGAAGAAGCAAAGCCGGTTAGTGTTGAACCAGAAGAGGAAGAGACAGTAGAGACTGATATAAAAGACGAGATAGAAGAGGCTGTACCAGATTACGTATATCCTTTAACAGGGATTGGTACAGACAATTTAGTTGATCAGCGAACGGTTGCTGTCATGATTAACAATGATCCAAAAGCAAGACCACAATCAGGACTTCATAAAGCAGATATTGTCTATGAAGTTTTAGCTGAAGGAAGCATTACAAGACTTCTGGCTATTTTCCAAAGTGAACTACCGGAAAAAGTAGGTCCTGTCAGAAGTGCCAGAGATTATTATATTGAGCTTAGTAAGGGATATGATACCTTTTATGTAGCTCATGGCTTTAGCCCTGATGCAAAGGAAATGCTGCAGGCTGGGGAAATTGATAATATAAATGGCATGGAATACGACGGTATACTATTCAAAAGAGCGAGTTTTAGAAAAGCTCCTCACAACTCCTACATTACTTTTGAAAATATCATGAAAGGTGCAGTTGAAAATAATTATGCTACTACTCATGATCAAAAGCCATTACCATTTTTAAAGGCTGATCAGCTAGAATCGATAGTAGGTGAAGCTGCTGTAAAAGCAAAGATTGCCTACTCAAAGGCAGAATCTACTATTGTTGATTATCAATATGATAATGAGTTGCAAAAATATTACCGCTATGCAGGAAATGAATCAACAACAGATTTAGATTCTGAAGAGCCGGTTTTACTTGATAATGTCTTTATTTTAGAAACATCACATAAAGTTCTTGATAATGCAGGACGTCGTGATATAGACCTAGTGTCTGGTGGTAACGCATATCTCCTTCAAAAAGGGAAAAAGCAAGAGGTACAATGGAAGAATGTAGATGGAAGAATCCTGCCGTACGTGAATGATCAGCCGGTTGGACTTGTACCAGGTAAAACATGGATTAACATCGTTCCTAGTCTCGAAGCTGTCACGTTCACGGAAACCGCTAATTAATTATTCGGTATGATAAAGGGGTAAGGAAAATGCAAATAGAAAAACTGCGTGGGAAAGAATTGGACCAATTATTCCATTCTGTTCTCTCTCTACAAAATCTTGAAGAGTGCTACCGCTTTTTTGACGATCTATGCACAGTTAATGAAATCCAATCTTTAGCGCAACGTTTAGAAGTGGCAAGAATGTTAAGAGAAGGATTTACTTATCACAAGATTGAAACAGAAACAGGGGCAAGTACTGCAACGATTTCCCGAGTGAAGCGTTGTTTAAACTATGGAAATGATGCCTATCAAATGGCATTAGATCGTGTATATGAGAAGGAAGAGAAATAACAACGAGAGCTAGTTCTCGTTGTTTTTTTATTTTAGCTTTGTTTGGGAATGGTGATTGTAGTGGGAGGCTCACCAACCGCCCGCGGAAAGCGAGTTTTTTGGAACGAAGATTCCCTTATTCTTATCGTATATGTTATTTTACAAAATCCCTAATAAATGGAAAAACGCGAAATTTGTTAGTATTTGTTTAGATTAAACTTTAAAAAATCGATTCATACTGTATATATTAGTCAATTATAGACAGGGGAACTCAAATGGATAAACGGTATGTAAAAGTAAACAAAGTCATTGAATTTGATGCTGAGGGTGGCATGTTTATTTCTGATAGTGTTAACCACAATCAAGAAATCTATTTTACGTTTAACGAGCATGGACACCTAGGTGAAATTTCAATCTTTCTTACCAACAGAGTTTTTAATCTATTAATAAATCACGAAGAGAAAAAGCATATAGAAGAACAAATTAAGGTTAAAAAGTGGGAAGCCATGCCTTTTACCTTTAAACAGGTAGAGAACATCATATGGGACAACTATCCAATCATAAAACGAGTACATTTCTCAATCTGTGAAAATAGTTTACTCTTAACCGCTCACTATAGAGACTGGAAGCTACACACAATTACAGCCCCATATATGAACACATTTACAAACCAACAAGAACACACAGTGTTAGCCTTAAGTGAAATAACCTTCCTAAAGGTAGACGAAAAAATAAAATCAGAAATAGTGAACTCCCAACCGAAGATTATTTGATTAAGGTCAAAGCAAATAAGCTAAGGAAGGGGAAATCCAAAAAAATAGTCCCTCAGGGGACTATTTTTTTGGATTTGTATTCTTTAATACTTTAATGTGAAGGGGGCCTGGCCCCCAATGCGTTAATGTGTTAAAGGCCTGAAAGAAATAACCCGGTCATTTACAAGCTACACTTACTTCCTTTCTGCCTAATTATTCCGTATAAGCCTCATATGAGTAAAGTTATTTTATTATCTATCCGGGACTTTAAGTCATATCTAAAATATTTCCAATAGAAACCCACTGATAGAAAAGGTGTTTTGTTGTTTATTTTGATATAATGTTACTGGAAATGAAATTTGGAGGATCACTTATGTACGATATAAAGGAATGGAAGCATATATTCAAGCTTGACCCTAATAAAGAGATTAGTGATGCTGACTTGGAGAGAGTGTGCGAGTCAGGAACGGATGCAGTGATGATTGGTGGTAGTGATGGGATCACAGAGGATAATGTTCTTAACATGCTTGTTCGTGTGAGACGATATTCTGTGCCTTGTGTGCTTGAGGTATCGACGGTAGATTCTATTACACCTGGCTATGACTTTTACTTTGTCCCAACGGTACTTAATAGTAGCGATCGAAAATGGATTTTAGACCTTCATCATCAGGCTCTATTAGAGTTTGGGGACATTATGAACTGGGATGAAATATTTGCAGAAGGATATTGTGTATTAAATGCAGACTCAAAGGTTGCTGACCTTACTCATGCTAAAACAGACTTAAGTGATGAAGAAGTCATTGCCTATGCGAGGATGGCAGATAAACTATTACATTTACCTATTTTCTATTTGGAATATAGCGGCGTTTATGGTGATCCAAACTTAGTTCAAAAAGTGAGTGACGTATTAGAAACTAGCAGACTTTTCTATGGTGGAGGCATTGAAACCATTGAGCAAGCAAAAGAAATGGGTGCCGCAGCAGATACCGTTATTGTTGGAAACCTACTATATAGTGATATTGGACAGGCCCTCAAAACAGTCGCAGCTGTAAAAGAAAATTCATAGATTTACGATACGGATTATAGTAAAATGATATCGGAACATTTGTTCGTTTAAATAGAAGTGGGCGGTGATAATGATGCAATTTATATCAAATAAGCTTTTAGCGGGTTTGAATCCAGCTCAACAAGAAGCAGTAAAGCAAACAGATGGTCCTTTACTGATTATGGCAGGTGCTGGGAGTGGAAAGACAAGAGTCTTAACACATCGTATTGCCTATTTAATGGCGGAAAAGGAAATCGCGCCATGGAATATACTAGCAATCACATTTACAAATAAAGCAGCTCGTGAAATGAAGGACCGTGTGGCGAAGATTGTTGGCGGAGCAGCTGATAATATTTGGATTTCAACCTTCCACTCCATGTGCGTACGTATTCTTCGTCGTGATATTGACCGCTTAGGGATTAGTCGTAATTTTACCATTCTTGATACAACTGATCAGTTATCAGTCATCAAAAATGTCCTTAAGGACCAAAATGTAGATCCAAAGAAATTTGAGCCAAGAAGTATGTTAGGTTCAATAAGCGGTGCGAAAAATGAACTAGTTACTCCTGAGGAATACTCAAAATCAGCGGCTGGCCCTTACGAGAGTGTGGTAGCTAAGGTTTATGAGGAGTATCAAAAACGTCTTCGAAAAAACTCAGCATTAGATTTTGATGATTTAATTATGACGACGATTCAACTATTCTTGAGGGTTCCGGAGGTTTTAGAGTATTACCAAAGGAAATTTCAATATATTCATGTTGATGAGTATCAGGATACAAATAGGGCGCAGTATATGCTAGTTAAGCAAATGGCAAGCCGTTTTCAGAACCTATGTGTGGTAGGGGACTCTGATCAATCTATTTATCGCTGGCGTGGTGCGGATATAAGTAATATTCTTTCTTTTGAGAAAGACTACCCAAGAGCGAAGGTTGTGTTTCTAGAACAAAACTATCGATCTTCTAAGCACATTCTTCAAGCAGCTAACCAAGTCATTGAAAATAATAAAAACCGTAAACCGAAAAAACTTTGGACTGAAAATCCTGAAGGTAATAAGATCGTGTATTATCGAGGGTCCACAGAACAGGACGAATGTTATTATGTAGCGGGTATGATCAAGCAGCTATTAGGAAATGGACAGAAGAAAAGTTCCGACTTCGCAATTTTATACCGTACGAATGCACAGTCCCGTGTTATGGAGGAAGTATTATTAAAATCAAATATTTCTTACAGCATTGTGGGCGGAACCAAGTTCTACGATCGTAAAGAAATAAAGGATATCCTAGCTTATTTACGATTGATTTCTAACCCTGATGACGACATTAGTTTAGCTCGTATTATTAATGTGCCAAAGCGAGGAATTGGGGCAACTACATTAGATAAAATTGCTAACTATGCTGCTTTACATGAAACGTCTATATTTGAAGCTCTACAGATGGTTGAACTTATTGGACTTAGTGGAAAAGCAACGAATGCTCTTATTGAGTTTAGAGATCAATTAAGAAACTGGGTTCAAATGCAGGAGTTCTTATCGGTAACTGAGCTTGTAGAAGAGGTTCTAGATAAGACAGGTTATCGTGATATGTTAAAAAATGAGAAAACCATAGAAGCACAGAGTCGTCTAGAGAATATCGATGAATTTTTATCTGTTACAAAAAACTTTGAAGAAAAGAACGAAGACAAAAGCTTAATTGCTTTCCTAACAGATTTAGCTTTAGTTGCAGATATAGATACTCTTGATGACGAAGAACAAAAAGAGCAGGGCACTGTTGTCCTGATGACATTGCATGCAGCAAAAGGTCTCGAATTCCCAGTTGTATTTTTAATGGGAATGGAAGAAGGAGTATTCCCTCATAGTCGCTCTTTGTTTGAAGAAGAGGAAATGGAAGAAGAACGCCGTTTGGCTTATGTAGGAATAACTCGTGCTGAAGAAAGTTTATTTATTACAAATGCTGAAATGAGAACACTCTTTGGACGTACTGCAATGAATCCAGTTTCAAGATTTATAGCAGAAATTCCAGACGATATTCTTGAAAAAGCAAATGAGGAAAAAGAAAAACTATCTCCGTTTTCATCATCATCTTTTAAAACGGAGCGTCGTGCACCTGTGATGCGTCCAGTTGCTAGCACTACAGGTGGAGAGTCCATTGGTTGGCAGGTTGGAGATAAAGCGCAGCATAAAAAATGGGGAACTGGTACAGTTGTCAGTGTAAAAGGTGAAGGCGAATCAAAAGAATTAGATATTGCGTTCCCAAGTCCTACAGGAATCAAACGACTATTAGCCAAGTTTGCTCCGATTGAAAAGGTGTAAAGGATCAATACATTCATACGTCTACTCAACCTAAAATAGTGTAAAGATATTATGACAGACGCCTCGTCTTATAGACGTGGCGCTGTCATTAGTTTTAGACAACAAAAGGAGATGAAAGAATGCCTGAAGAACTTCTAGCTAGGGTGAAAGAACTCCGTCATTTATTACATAAATGGAACCATGAATATCATGTGCTAGATCAACCCTCTGTATCAGATGCTGAATATGATAAAGCTCTAAATGAATTGGTACGTCTCGAAGAGGAAAATCCGAGCCTGCAATCAGAGGATTCACCTTCACAGCGGGTGGGTGGTGCACCACTATCTGTATTCGAAAAAGTTGAACATACCACTCCAATGTTAAGTCTCGGTAATGCTTTTAATGAAGAAGATTTACGTGATTTTGATAGACGAGTAAGACAGGGTGTCGGCAATGAAGTATCTTATGTTGCTGAACTAAAGATAGATGGATTAGCTGTTTCTTTACGTTATGAAGATGGTCTTTTTATACAGGGTGCAACTCGTGGTGATGGTTCTGTTGGTGAGGATATTACACAGAACTTAAAAACGATTCGATCTATTCCGCTACGTCTCTCAAAGCCAGTATCAATTGAGGTTCGTGGAGAGGCCTTTATGCCGAAGAAGTCGTTTATAAGTTTGAATGAACAAAAGGAAGAGCTAGGTGAAGAGCCATTTGCAAATCCAAGGAATGCTGCAGCAGGATCATTACGACAATTGGATCCGAAGCTTGCTGCAAAACGTAATCTAGATATTTATGTTTACGGTATTGGAAATCCTGCAACTACAGGTGTTAATAGCCATAGTGGAGGATTAGATCTATTAGATGAGCTAGGCTTTAAGACTAATAATGAGCGGAAAAAGTGTTCAAATATCGACGAAGTGATTGAATTTACTTCTAGTTGGGTTGAAAAAAGACCAGCCTTGCCTTATGAGATTGACGGGATTGTTATAAAGGTTGATTCGTTTGAACAGCAGGATGAGTTAGGTTTTACTGCTAAAAGTCCACGATGGGCAATTGCCTATAAGTTTCCGGCTGAGGAAGTTGTTACAAGACTAGTAGACATTGAACTAAATGTAGGACGAACAGGTGTTATTACTCCAACGGCTATATTAGAGCCAGTTCGAGTAGCAGGAACAGTAGTCAAAAGAGCATCTTTACATAATGAGGATTTAATTCGTGAAAAGGATATAAAATTAGGCGACTATGTTATTGTTAAAAAAGCAGGAGACATTATCCCTGAGGTCGTTCATGTTCTTTTAGAAAAGAGAACGGGTGAAGAGAAGGATTTTCTTATGCCAACCCATTGTCCAGAATGTAATAGTGAGTTAGTAAGGTTGGATGAGGAAGTGGCTCTTCGTTGTATTAATCCAGAATGTCCAGCTCAAATTCGTGAAGGACTCATCCATTTTGTATCAAGAAATGCGATGAATATTGACGGACTTGGTGAACGGGTAATTGCCCAGCTTTTCCAAGAAAAACTGATCAGCAATGTGGCCGATTTATATCGTCTTCAAAAGGACCAACTAGTTGCAATGGAGCGGATGGGAGAAAAGTCTGCTACTAATTTAATAGAAGCCATTACGACATCTAAGAAAAATTCATTGGAAAAGCTTTTGTTTGGTTTAGGCATTCGCCATGTGGGAGCGAAGGCGGCTAAAACGCTAGCACAGCATTTTGAAACAATGGAGAAGTTACAATCCGCAACAATAGATGATTTAGTAGCGATCAATGAAATTGGTGAGAAAATGGCTGAAGCAGTTGTTACTTATTTTCATAAACCAGAGGTTGTTCACCTAATAGATGAATTGAAAGCGTTAGGAGTGAATACAGACTACACCGGACCTAAGCTAGTTAATGTAGAGGATATTGACTCATTTTTTGCGGGGAAAACAATTGTTTTAACAGGAAAGCTTGAGATCTTAACTCGAAATGAAGCAAAGGAAAAAATTGAATTGCTTGGTGGTAAAGTTGCTGGTAGTGTAAGTAAAAACACAGACCTCTTAATTGCAGGTGAAGCAGCAGGTTCTAAGCTTGATCAGGCTAAAAAGCATGGTGTCGAGGTTTGGAATGAGGAGAGATTAGTTCTAGAGCTTAACAAATAAAGGGGTGAGAAGGATGAGGAGAAGTTGGGCATTCTTTATAATAAGCATCCTTTTTATAAGTGGATGTGTACCAAACTTTGAGCAGGATGAGGAAATTGTACAAGAAAATGAAGAGACACAAGAGACAGCCATTGTACCAAACTTCCAAATTTCTGAGCAATATTACCGAACGGTTTTGCCGTTTAAAGCAAGTGAATCTAGAGGGTTAGTCGTCAATAGAATTAGTAATCGATTAGATATTGATGAATTTGAAACAGGATTAATGAGACTATCCCAAAATACATTCTCTTCTGAAGACTATTTGTATCAGGACGGACAGTATTTGGATCGTGATACGATTACAAGTTGGTTACAAAGAAAGCTTACTGATGAGGAGTTAGCTAAAGTAAAAGAAGAGGACCGAGCAGAGGAAAATCGTGGCCTAAATCCAGCCCCTGTAACTGTAGGTTCATTAAAGGAGCAAAATGAAGCCAGTCCCATCTACTTATCACATCTACTAGAGCAAAATTATTTAAAGAAAGATAATGAAGGAAAAGCAGAACTAGGTGGGATTTCAATTGGACTAGCTCTAAATTCCGTTCATTATTACAATCAGGAGGATGGTTATCCTCGTGAGTACGTCATTCCAGATGCTGAGATTGAGCAGCAGGGAAAGAAAATGGCTGATGAAATCATTAAGAGAATACGCTCTATTGAAGGGTTAGAAAATATCCCTGTGGTTGTTAGTCTATTTAAGCAGGAAGCCAGATCGTCTGTTGTACCCGGAAGCTTTTTCGCAGTAGCAGAAGTAAAGGGTAATTCAAATAGTATTGATAAGTGGTCTGTCGTTAGAGAGGATCATTATCTTCTTCCATCAACAGCCGCTCAAAGAGATTACCGAGATGATCATACAAGAATGCTTAATTTTAAAGCAGATATTGATGAGTACTTTCCAAATTATACAGGCGTTATTGGTAGAGCTTTTTATCGGGATGAACAGCTAACTGAATTATCCATTGATATCCCGATGCAATTTTACGGTAAGGCCGAAGTGGTTGGATTCACTCAATATTTAACTGGATTGATTATGGAGCACTTTCCAAACTATTTTTCGGTAAAATGCTATATTTCTTCAATTGATGGTCCAGAGGCTGTCATTATAAGAGGCGTTAATGAGGAAGAGCCATTTGTTCATATCTATCAATAAGTTTTTTTGTGAAAGGTTTGAAATCATAGAACATCTTCGTTAGAATAGGGGATGAAGTAGGAAGCTTGATGTCAAGATGAGATATAATATCTGATCTTGATTTTTGCTGTTTTTACTTGATTATAGGGAGGCAGAAATCGATGGTAGTACCTTACAAACACGAACCATTTACAGATTTTTCAGTGGAAGAAAACAAGAAAGCGTTGCAAGCAGGTCTTGCTACTGTAGAATCTTATTTAGGGAAAGATTATGATCTTGTGATCGGTGGAGAACGCATCTCAACTGAACAAAAGATTGTATCTGTCAATCCAGCAAACAGATCAGAAGTAGTAGGGACAGTCTCAAAGGCAGATCAAGAACTAGCTGAAAAGGCTATGCAGGTCGCTGATGAAACATTCAAAACATGGCGTAAGGTGAAACCGGAAGTACGCGCGGATATTTTATTCCGTTCAGCTGCTATTATCCGTCGCCGTAAGCATGAATTCTCTGCAATTTTAGTTAAAGAAGCTGGTAAGCCTTGGAACGAAGCAGACGTAGAAACAGCAGAAGCAATCGATTTCTTGGAATACTATGGCCGTCAAATGCTTAAGTTAAAAGACGGTGTTCCAGTAGAAAGCCGTCCAATTGAATATAATCGTTTTAATTATATTCCGCTTGGAGTTGGAGTTATTATTTCTCCATGGAATTTCCCATTCGCAATTATGGCTGGAATGACAACAGCTGCTCTAGTAGCTGGTAACACAGTACTACTAAAGCCTGCTAGTACAACACCAGTTGTAGCAGCGAAATTTATCGAAGTATTAGAAGAAGCAGGATTACCTGCAGGAGTTGTAAACTTTATCCCTGGAAGTGGAGCAGAGGTTGGGGACTACTTAGTAGATCACCCACGTACTCGTTTTATCAGTTTTACTGGTTCTCGTGATGTGGGACTTCGTATTTATGAGCGTTCATCTAAACTAAGTGAAGGCCAAATCTGGTTAAAGCGTGTTATTGCCGAAATGGGTGGTAAGGATACAATTGTTGTTGATAAAGAAGCTGATTTAGAATTAGCTGCAAAAGCAATCGTTGCATCATCTTTTGGCTTCTCTGGTCAAAAGTGTTCAGCATGTTCACGTGCTGTCATTTTAGAGGATGTGTATGATCAAGTATTGAACCGTGCAATTGAACTAACAAAAGAACTAACTGTTTCTGAAGCGACTTCTCCAACTGTAAGTATGGGCCCAGTTATCGACCAAGGTGCTTATGATAAAATTATGAGCTACGTTGAAATTGGTAAGCAAGAGGGTAGACTTGTTCATGGTGGTGAAGGAGACGATTCTAAAGGATGGTTCATCCAACCAACAATCTTCGCTGACGTCCCTGAAGATGCTCGCCTTATGAAGGAAGAAATCTTTGGACCAGTTGTTGCGTTCTCAAAAGCTCGTGACTTTGATCATGCGATTGAAATTGCTAACAATACAGAATACGGCTTAACAGGTGCTGTTATTTCAAATAACCGTGCAAACATTGAAAAAGCACGTGAAGATTTCCACGTGGGTAACCTTTACTTCAACCGTGGATGTACAGGTGCCATTGTTGGATACCAACCATTTGGTGGATTCAACATGTCAGGAACTGACTCAAAAGCAGGAGGACCTGATTACCTAGTTCTACACATGCAAGCAAAAACAACATCAGAAATGTTGTAATCGTAGTTCCTTACGATCACTAGCATTTAATATAGAAATAACTAAACCCCACTTATGCTAAGTGGGGTTTTTAACGCGTTAAAGGAGTGGGGGCCAGGCCCCCATTCCTTTAACGTAGAAAAGGATGTTTTTTTAGGGTAGTTTGTTTTATGATGGATAGAGAAGATTTGATAGTAGGTTCGGAGATGAGTGAGATGGAAGTATTTTTATTATTAATGGCTTTGGGGATGGTTTCTTCATTTATTGGAACGCTTGCAGGTGGCGGAGGAATTATTACGTTACCAGCAATGATGTTGATTGGGATCCCTATTCAGTATGGTATTGCTACAAATAAATTCTCCTCGGGAATTGCTTCTTTTACAAGTATTATCTATATACTAAAAAATAAGATTTTCACGGTAAAAGCACTCTTGCCAGTAGTAATTATTTCAGTTTTAGGAGGAATCGTAGGAGCAATTGCAACGACGAGTGTATCAGAGCAGACGATGAATGTTACAGCTTTAGTTCTTCTTGCTTTTGCCTTATTCGTTACGATCCGTAATAAGAAGTGGGTAGCTGAGGTAAAAGAGAAATCGTTCAATCAAAAACCAGGCTTTTTCTCTAAGTTAATTCCCTTTTTTATCGGGATCTATGACGGTGGATTTGGGCCAGGCTCTGCCACATTTAGTATCATCCACTACATGCGTGAACAATTCTCATATGTACAGTCAGCACAGCTATCTAGAGTACTCAACTTCGGTAGCTGTGTAGGGGCATTTGTAATCTTTTATCAGACAGGCTATATAAATTGGCATTACGCGATTGCCCTAGCAATTGGATCAGCTCTTGGTACTCAAATTGGTTTACTAGCATTACCTAAAATTCCACTTAAAGTTGCAAGAACTCTATTAATTTCAATCATCTGTATGTTAATTGGACAAGTAGTTGTAAAAACTTTTTAAATCAATCTACTAAAAAATGAGAAGCTTGTAATGAGCTTTTTTTTTGTTTTAGAGTAAATTTTTAAAAGTAAAGAGAAGGTGAAAACTCCTGCTTGAAGAAAAAGTGTCTAAAGTATGGAAAAATATTAGGGTTAGGTGTAAAAAAAATAAAAAAATAATTCCTAAAAAACAAGAAAAATCAACTAGTAAATTTAAAAAAATGTGTCTAATTTGAGAAAAAGTAAAAATTAATTTTATAAATTTCCATGAATAGATATCGCTAATAATGGAAACGAAGCCTATTAGTCCGTTGGTAAAAATGAATAATTATACATCGTGACCCTATAATAATAACTGTGAAAATGTTCAATTTTTATTTATGTGTTATATTAGACAATGTAACTTTTCTGATTTGGCGCCTTTTTTTAAAAAAGAGGTTTCGAATTGGAATTAACAGGGTAATGAATACAGGTGCATATGGTTGCATACGAATGTTAATGGGGGTGATATGCTTGTCAA
The DNA here is from genome assembly GCF_011008845.1 of Bacillus mesophilus. Taxonomy (GTDB): domain Bacteria; phylum Bacillota; class Bacilli; order Bacillales; family SA4; genus Bacillus_BS; species Bacillus_BS mesophilus. The sequence continues at coordinate 30,681 of NZ_JAAIWM010000006.1, forward strand.
TAACAGGTGCAACATTGTTTTGGTTATTTGTACCTATGTTAGCCACGGTTGTTTTAACAATAGGATCTTATTTTAAAGAGGGGAGAGAGTAGATGGAAGCAGCAACGTTAGTTACGTTTATTGTCTATCTAGTGGGTATGCTTGCGATCGGTATTATAGCATACAAGTTAACTAGTAATCTGTCAGACTATGTTTTAGGTGGAAGAAGATTAGGCCCAGGAGTAGCAGCATTGAGTGCAGGTGCTTCTGATATGAGTAGTTGGTTATTACTTGGTTTACCGGGTGCGGTATATGCATCAGGAGGAATGAACCAGATTTGGATTGCAGTAGGATTAACAATCGGTGCGTATTTAAACTGGCAGTTTGTTGCTGGGAGATTACGTAGCTACACCGAAAAAGCTAATGATTCAATCACAATCCCAGATTTTCTAGAAAATCGTTTCCGTGATAAATCTAAGATGTTGCGTATTATTTCAGCACTAGTAATCTTATTATTCTTTACGTTCTATACAGCCTCTGGAATGGTTGGTGGAGCAAAGTTATTTGAAGCATCATTTGGATTGTCTTATACTTCAGCACTTTGGATTGGTGCAATCGTAATTATTTCTTACACGTTCCTAGGTGGTTTCCTAGCGGTAAGTTGGACAGATTTTATTCAAGGTATTTTGATGTTCTTAGCCCTTATTATTGTCCCAATAGTCGCATTTAACCAACTTGGTGGTTGGGGAGAGACAGTAGAGAAGGTTGGAAGCATTGATCCAACATACCTAGATGCATTCTCAGGAATGACAGCTCTAGGAATCATCTCTTTATTAGCATGGGGATTAGGTTACTTCGGTCAACCACACATAATTACACGTTTTATGGCAATTAAATCAGTGAAGGATGTTCCAAAAGCTCGTTTAATCGGTATGGTTTGGATGGTGTTTGCACTATTTGGAGCGATCTTCACAGGTTTTGCCGGAATTGCTTATTTTGCAGATGGTGGCATACCGGATGGAGAGCAAGTATTTATCCAGTTTACACAGGTTCTTTTTAACCCATGGGTATCAGGAGTTCTACTTGCTGCAATTCTAGCAGCGATTATGAGTACAATTGATTCACAGTTACTTGTATCATCAAGTGCTGTAGCAGAGGATATTTATCGTTCAGTATTCAAAAAGGATGCTGGAGATAAGGAACTTGTATGGATCAGTCGTGCAGCTGTAATTGTAATTGCGCTAATCGCGATTGGATTAGCTAGTAACCCAGATAGCTCTGTATTATCACTAGTAAGTTATGCTTGGGGTGGATTTGGTGCAGCATTTGGACCAGTAATCATCCTTTCATTATTCTGGAAGCGTATGACTGGTAGAGGAGCATTAGCAGGTATGATTGTTGGTGCATTAACAGTTGTCATCTGGAAACAATTATCTGGTGGATTATTCGATCTATATGAAATCGTGCCAGGATTCATCTTGGCTTGGATCGCAATCCTAGTCTTCAGTTCAATGGATAAAGAACCAGAGCAAGAAATTCTAGATGAATTTGAAGAAGCTAAAGCTTAATATTGTCCATATATTAAGTTAGAAAAAAGGCCGAATCGCTTAGCGATTTGGCTTTTTTTAGCTTAAAGGATGTATTTTCTAGGTTATGTAAGGTTACGGATACTTTTTATTGTTGTGTATTAGAAGAGGTTTATATAACATTTAATGCTGATTCGTCCAATGGAATAGATGGGGGATAGTAATGGTGTAAATAAAAAAACAGCCCCAAGGCTAGCTCGGGGCTGTTTGAATTATCTCTTCTTTTTCACTCGTTCGGGAATGGGAATGAAGTTTAAAATCTCTTTCGTTTCAAAGCTATCAACTAAAAGATTAAGCCACTCATAGTACTCTAAACTTTTATCAAGCTTTTCAATATCAAGTCGAGCAATCTCGCGAATTTCATCACTGAGTTCATGATTTGTAAGTAGTTTTTCGAGCTCTGAAATGGATTTTTCAATCGCTGTGATATTCATTGAAATACCAGTACGCCATTTTATCGTGAAAAAGTCAAAGAATGATTGATACCAGTCTTCTTCTACTGAATATAAATCCTTCCTAACTCCCTTTACCCAAACCTTCTCGACCATATTAATATCCAACAGACTTCGTACAGAAGTGCTCATGCTCGTCTTACTCATGCCAAGTTCTTCTTTCATTTCATCTAATGTAAGGGGTTTATCGGAAAAGAAAAGCAGGCCGTATAATCGACCGATGGATGGAGTTACACCATAGAGGTTCATGTTTTGGGCGATGGCATCAATAACCCTCGTCCGAGAGCGTTCTATAATTTCAATTTCATTCATCCTGATCACATCCTAATTAAGGTGTTGTCGTTTGTCGTAAATACTCGTTCAATATTCAACACACTTATAGACTACCATTAATGGGAAAAAAGTAAAGTTCCTAATCAATATGGAAAAAGGAGCATAAAAGAGGAATTTTAAGTATATCTATAATTTACCACGTACAGTTTATTCTGTACGTACTATATGGACGATAAGCACGGATTATACTGTTTGAACTAATATAGGCACCGATATATAATTAGAAAGTCTAACACGACAACCCAAATGAGGTGAAGAAAATGGAAGAAAATAAGATAAAAATAAAAGTCAATGATGTCACCAAGATTTTTGGAAAGTCATCTAAAAAGGCTCTGCAATTAATAAAAGAAGGTAAAACCAAGGATCAGATTTTAAAATCAACTGGGGCAACAGTTGGTGTTAATCGAGCTTCATTCGAAGTGAAATCTGGCGAGATTTTCGTGATCATGGGACTTTCTGGTAGTGGAAAATCAACCCTAGTTAGATTGCTAAATCGATTAATTGAACCTACATTAGGTCAAGTCCAAATTGATGGAAAAGATGTAGTGAAAATGAACAAGGAAGAACTGAGGGAAGTAAGAAGAAAGAAAATGAGTATGGTCTTTCAGAAGTTTGCCTTGTTTCCGCATAAAACAGTTCTTGAAAACACTGAGTATGGACTAGAAATTCAAGGGGTCGAAAAGCCTGAACGATCTAAGAAGGCACTTGAGTCTTTAGAATTGGTAGGGCTAAAAGGGTATGAAAATCAATACCCAAGTCAGTTGAGTGGTGGAATGCAGCAGCGTGTCGGATTAGCAAGAGCGCTAGCAAATGATCCTGATATTCTTTTAATGGATGAAGCTTTTAGTGCATTAGATCCGTTAATTCGAAAAGATATGCAGGATGAGTTGCTAGAATTACAGTCTACCATGGAAAAAACGATTGTTTTTATTACGCATGATTTAGATGAAGCTCTTCGTATTGGTGACCGTATTGCCCTTATGAAGGATGGAAATATCGTTCAGATAGGTACTCCTGAGGAAATTTTAATGAATCCTTCTAATGAATATGTTGAAAGATTCGTAGAGGATGTTGACCTTTCTAAAGTACTAACAGCTCATCATGTAATGAAGCGTGCTGAAACCGTACAGGTTGATAAAGGTCCTCGTGTAGCACTTAAATTAATGAAGGATCTGGGTATTTCATCAATATATGTTGTGGATAAACAACAAACACTACTTGGCGCCATTACTGCTAAGGATGCAGCAAGGGCAGCGGAAGGAAATCAAGCTATTGAAGCGTTTATCGAAAAAGATATAACGGCTGTTGGAACAGAAACGTTATTAATTGATCTATTTGATAAAGTGTCAGCTGCTTCCATTCCTGTTGCAGTAACAGATGAAAAGAACAGATTAAAAGGTATTTTGATAAGAGGAGCTGTAATTGGAGCTCTAACAGGTAATGAACAATACATTAACGGTGTTGTAGAAACCATCACTTCAGAAGCTAAGGAGGTGATGTAAAATGGAAGGATTATTACCGAGACTTCCCCTAGCTGATTGGATTGATTTGTTAGTTGATTGGATGACAATGACCTTTGGTGGTTTGTTTGACGGAATCTCTGAAGGAATTGAAATGTTTGTTGAGGGAATTGTTGGAGGTTTAGGCTTTATACCTTCTTTTCTATTGATTATTCTTGTTAGTTTACTAGCTTGGAAGATTTGTAATAAAAGAATTGCTTTGTTTGCTGTATTTGGACTATTTCTGATTGATAACCTTGGATACTGGGAAGACATGCTCGAAACGCTCGCACTTGTCTTAACCGCAGTATTAATCTCCGTGATCATTGGTATTCCGGCTGGGATTTGGGCGTCACAAAGCAACAAAGTAAAACAAGTGGTTATACCTATACTTGACTTTATGCAAACCATGCCTGCATTCGTTTACCTATTACCAGCAATCTTTTTCTTTAGTATCGGTGTTGTACCGGGGGTAGTTGCATCTGTTATTTTCGCAATGCCACCTACAATTCGTTTAACAATCCTAGGTATTAAGCAAGTACCAGCTGATCTAATCGAAGCTACAGAGGCATTTGGTTCAACCACGAAGCAAAAGCTCTTAAAGGTTCAATTACCACTAGCGATGCCAACCATTATGGCTGGTATTAACCAGAGTATCATGCTTGCCCTTTCAATGGTCGTAATTGCGTCGATGGTTGGAGCACCAGGGCTAGGTACAGAAGTGTATCGTGCCGTAACGCAAATTAAAACAGGTGTCGGGTTTGAGGCTGGTCTGGCAATAGTTGTAATTGCTATTTTACTAGACCGCATCACTCAAAATATAGGTAAGAAAAAACAAGGGGGAACTGCGTAATGTTAAAGAAATTAGTAGGAATCACATCAGCACTAACACTATCACTTGGATTAGCAGCTTGTGGAGGTACAGAAACTGGAGGCTCATCAGAAGAACCTACAGAATCCACTGCAAGTGTAGGTGAGCAAGTGGATTATGAGATTGTTGGAATTGATCCAGGTGCAGGACTAATGAAACTTACCATTGAAAATGTTCTACCTGAATATGGTCTAGAAGACTGGGATGTAGTTGAAGGTTCAGGTGCAGCTATGGCTGCAGCATTAAAAAAGGCTTATGATAATGAAGAGCCTATTATCGTTACAGGATGGAGTCCACACTGGAAGTTTGCTAGCTATGACTTAAAATATCTAGAAGATCCAAAAGGAATCTATGGTGGAGCGGAAGATGTTCATACAATCGCTCGTCAGGGTCTAAAAGAAGATCATCCTGATGCACATTTAGTTCTAGATCAATTTAACTGGGAACCACAACATATAGAAACTGTTATGAACTTAATCCAAGAAGGAACAGACGCAGCTGAAGCAGCGGCTCAATGGGTTAGTGAAAATGAAGATGTAGTGAGTACTTGGACTGAGGGAGTAAATACAGCAAACGGTGAAGAGATTAAAATCCTTTACGTAGCATGGGATGACGTTATTGCTAGCTCTCACGTTGTTGAAAATGTATTAGAAAGTGTTGGCTATGATGTTAACTTAATTCAAGTTGATGCAGGTCCAATGTGGGCTGGTGTAGCAGACGGAAGCGGTGACGCAACAGTAGGTGCATGGTTACCAACTACACATGCTGATTATTATGCAGAATACGATGGAAAGTTTGAAGATCTAGGATCTAACCTTCACGGAACAAAGCTAGGTCTAGTTGTACCAGCATACATGGATATTGATTCAATCGAAGACCTTAAATAATAGAAGAAACACAAACCTAAAAGCTAGCTGTTCACCAAGAACAGCTAGCTTTTCTTATATTCACTTCAACACTTTAAAGGACTGGGGGCCAGGCCCCCGGTCCTTTAAAGTGTTGAAGTGTGTGACCTTAGTTGATTAAAGCATGAAATCTTTGGTATTATCAGTATATTGTTAGCGCACGACATTCGGAGGTGAAGGGATAATGTCACGTATTTCTAAGGATCAAGTGAAGCATGTTGCTCACTTAGCACGGTTAGCGATTACAGAAGATGAAGCTGAAATGTTTCGAAAGCAGCTAGACGATATGATTACTCATGCAGAGCAGTTAAATGAATTGAACACAGACAATGTGGAGCCAACTACCCATGTTCTTCATATGAAGAATATTTTAAGAGAAGACAAACCTGAAAAGGGACTTCCGATCGAGGAAGTACTGAAAAATGCACCAGATCAAAAAGATGGTCAAATTCGCGTTCCAGCGATTCTGGAGTAAGGAGGGGATCTACGATGTCATTATTTGAGCATAAAATATCTGAATTACATAGTAAATTACATAAAAGAGAAATCAGTGCAACGGATTTAGTTGATGAGTCATATAAACGAATTTCAGCGGTCGATGACAAAATTAAAGCATTTCTAACTTTAAATGAAGAAAATGCTCGGGCTCAGGCAAGGGAAATCGATAACTCGCTTGGTTCAAAGAATGAGTTTGGTCTCTTATTTGGTCTCCCGATTGGTCTCAAGGATAATATTGTAACGAAGGGGCTTCGGACAACCTCTGGAAGTCAAATTCTTGCAAACTTTGATCCTATTTATGATGCAACCGTTGTTGAAAGGCTGAAAAATGCAGAAACAATTACGATTGGAAAACTAAATATGGATGAGTTTGCAATGGGTTCTTCTAATGAGAACTCTGGCTTTGTTCCTACAAGAAATCCATGGAATACAGACCACGTACCAGGTGGATCAAGTGGAGGCTCAGCTGCAGCTGTTGCAGCAGGTGAAGTGTTGTTTTCACTTGGATCTGACACGGGTGGATCGATTCGTCAACCAGCAGCCTTTTGTGGTGTTGTTGGGTTAAAGCCTACATATGGAAGAGTATCACGTTACGGACTTGTTGCGTTCGCTTCCTCCCTAGATCAAATTGGTCCGATTACCAATACGGTCGAAGATAATGCATACTTACTGCAAGCAATAACAGGAGTTGACCCAATGGATTCAACATCTGCAAATGTTGAGGTGCCAGACTTCCTTTCTTCGTTAACTGGAGATATAAAAGGGTTGAAAATTGCCGTTCCTAAGGAATATCTAATGGAAGGTGTAAAAGAAGAGGTTCGTCAGTCCGTTCTAGATGCTCTAAAGGTACTAGAAGGCTTAGGAGCTACATGGGATGAGGTTTCACTTCCGCATTCAAAATATGCCCTATCGACCTATTACTTACTTTCTTCTTCTGAAGCATCTGCTAACTTAGCAAGATTTGATGGGGTAAGATATGGAGTTCGTTCTGAAAACGCGAAGAACCTACTTGAGCTATATAAGCAAACAAGAAGTGAAGGATTCGGAAATGAAGTTAAGCGCCGTATTATGCTTGGTACATTCGCATTAAGCTCGGGTTATTATGATGCTTATTATATTAAGGCACAAAAGGTACGTACATTGATTAAAAAGGATTTTGAAGATATTTTTGAAAAATATGATGTCATTGTTGGACCAACGACACCTTCCCCAGCTTTCAAAATAGGTGAAAACACGAAAGACCCGATGACAATGTATGCAAACGATATTTTAACAATTCCTGTTAACCTTGCTGGTGTACCTGGAATATCGGTACCTTGTGGATTCTCTAATGGGTTACCGCTCGGATTACAAATCATTGGAAAGCATTTCGATGAGTCAACATTATACCGTGTTGCCCATGCGTACGAGCAAGCAACGGATTATCATAAGCAAAAGCCAATTTTGTAAGGGGGTTAGACGATGAACTTTGAAACAGTAATAGGACTTGAAGTCCATGTCGAGCTGAAAACGGACTCGAAGATTTTTTCTAGCAGTCCTAACCATTTTGGAGCAGCCCCTAATACACAAACAAGTGTAATTGAATTAGGGTATCCTGGTGTTTTACCGGTTTTAAATAAACGTGCCGTGGAGTTTGCGATGAAAGCAGCAATGGCTTTAAATTGTGAAGTCGCGACAAACACAAAATTTGACCGAAAAAACTACTTCTATCCAGATAATCCGAAGGCATATCAAATCTCTCAGTTTGACCAACCTATCGGTGAAAATGGCTGGATTGATATTGAGGTAAATGGACAAACGAAGAGAATAGGTATTACACGTCTACACCTAGAGGAAGATGCCGGAAAACTTACTCATACAGGTGACGGCTATTCACTCGTTGATTTTAACCGTCAAGGTACTCCTTTAGTGGAGATTGTTTCTGAGCCTGATATTCGCACACCGGAAGAAGCGTATGCTTACCTTGAAAAGCTAAAATCGATCATCCAATATACAGGTGTGTCTGATTGTAAGATGGAGGAAGGTTCACTTCGTTGTGATGCCAATATTTCGTTACGCCCAATCGGACAAGAAAAATTTGGTACAAAGACAGAGTTGAAAAACTTGAACTCATTTGCCTTCGTTCAAAAGGGATTAGAATTCGAAGAGAAGCGTCAGGAGAAGGTGTTACTTTCCGGTGGTGTTATTCAGCAAGAAACACGTCGTTATGATGAAGCGAAAAAAGAGACAATCTTAATGCGTGTAAAAGAAGGATCTGACGATTATCGGTATTTCCCTGAACCTGACTTAGTGCAGCTCTATATCGATGATGAATGGAAGGAACGTATTCGTTCAGAAATTCCGGAACTACCAGATGCTCGTAAAAAGCGCTATATTGAAGAGCTTAACTTATCCGTTTATGATGCAGAGGTATTAACGGTAACGAAAGAGATGTCTGATTTCTTTGAAGAAACCGTTAAAAAAGGAGCAGATCCAAAGCAGGCTTCCAACTGGTTAATGGGCGACGTATCAGCTTATTTAAACTCAGCTAACAAGGAGCTAAGTGAAATTGGACTAACTCCAGAAAGCCTTGCAAAAACAATTACACTTATAGAGGATGGTACCCTTTCTTCTAAGCTCGCGAAAAAAGTATTTCAAGAGTTGTTAGAAAATGGTGGGGATCCCGAGCAAATCGTTAAAGACAAAGGTCTCGTACAAATTTCTGATGAGGGTACTTTACGTAAAATTGTGACTGAGACGTTAGATGCAAACCCTCAATCAATTGAAGATTTTAAAAGCGGTAAGGACCGTGCAATTGGTTTCCTAGTTGGGCAGATTATGAAAGCGACAAAGGGCCAGGCGAACCCACCGTTGGTAAATAAGATCCTACTTGAAGAAATTAAAGCTCGTTAAGCTAAAAAGCACTCTTTATTAAAAAGAGTGCTTTTAATGTTTGGTTGAAGAGATATGATCAATTTCTCCAAATGATAGTTTATGAACCGACTTCTCATCGTCGTTATAAATCTGTACATAGCCTTCATTCATATCGAATGATAGCAACCGTCCATAAACACGAGTGCGACCTTTCTTTTGTTTCATCATCTCTACATAAATTAATTCGTTTGATTTTTGCCAAGCGTTAAAATTCTTTTCCCACGACTCCATAGACATCCTCCAGGCTAGTAAAAGGATTTTAGTAGTATACGGAGAAGCTGTGTAAGTTATTTATGTTTCTAAAAGTAGTTGTGGGGCATACTGGTAAAGTGAAAATATTGGAAATGTATATTTTTTCCGTTATAATAGAAAAGGCTCAATTTAACCGAAAAAGGTATATGGTCTCATAATAGAGAATATAATCTGAACACTTGTCTATATTTAAAACAAACAGGATGATGAAAATGAAACGTGCTCGAATAATTTATAATCCTACTTCAGGAAGAGAGCTTTTTAAAAGGCATCTACCTGAGGTGTTACAAAGACTAGAAAAGGCTGGATATGAAACATCGTGTCATGCCACGACGGGAGCAGGTGATGCAACTAGAGCGGCTAGCTTTGCTGTGGAGCGAAGATTTGATGTTGTTATAGCAGCCGGTGGAGACGGAACCATTAATGAAGTCGTAAATGGACTTGCTGAGCAAGACTTCCGCCCAAAACTGGGGATTATCCCAGTGGGAACAACGAATGATTTCGCTCGTGCAATTGGTGTGCCCCGTACAATTGATGAAGCTACTAATATTATTTGTGAGGGTGAAACTCTTCCGATTGACCTTGGAAAAGTAAATGGTCAGTTCTTCATTAATATCGCTGGTGGGGGTAAGCTAACGGAGCTTACCTACGAGGTTCCTAGTAAGCTAAAAACAATGCTTGGTCAGCTGGCATATTATCTTAAGGGGATGGAAATGCTTCCTTCGATTAAACCAACCACCGTTGAAATCGAATATGATGGCAAGGTTTTTGAAGGTGAAATTATGTTATTCCTCGTGTGTAACACTAATTCTGTTGGTGGATTTGAAAAGCTAGCTCCAGCCGCTGACTTCAGTGATGGGATGTTTGATTTAATTATATTAAAAAAAGCAAACCTTGCTGACTTTGTTAAAATAGCTTCACTTGCCTTAAAGGGTGACCATTTAAGTGATCCTCACATCATTTATACAAAAGCAAATCGAATTAAGGTGAGTTCTCAAGAGAAAATTCAGCTTAATCTAGATGGTGAATATGGTGGAGTAGTTCCTAGTGAATTCATGAATTACTATCAGCATTTAAACGTATTTGTGTCAAAAGAGAAAATTAAACAATTGAATGGATAATGAATCAAAGCAGATCCTTTTGGGTTTGCTTTTTTTTAGTTTCTTGGAAAGTGAAAATAGATACTCCTTAACTAGGTCTTCTTTTTAAGTGCTAACTATATTTTTCTAATAACCATAAAACGAGTATGCGCATAGTTTACTAAAGAGGTGAAGAGTGTGGTTCATGAAGGATTATTGTTATATGCAAATGTCATATGTACTGTTCTATTATTTTTGTATATTTACCGAATTCGTAGGCTAATTGGCTTTCAGCTTGGTATGAATATTTCCATGATTGCAGGAGGTATGCTGGCAATTACGACAGGTGTTCTGTTAATTGCTCAATTTCCACTTCAGTTTGCCCCGGTGACAATTATTACGGCAGTTTTAGGTATGGTAGTAGGTGCGATATTTGGTGTGTTATTTGATTATCAAACAATGCTTACAGGCTGGGCGAACGGCTTAATGATGGGATTAATGGCACCCATGATTGGGGCGGTGACTGATGGATCGATGTTATTCATCTGGTTTATGGAGCTTTCATTACTAGTTGCATTCAGTTTCGTAGCTTGGTCAGCAAGAGGAACGTAAGGATGTGAATATATGATCATTTTTTTATTTTTACTTCAGCTTGTCATCATCCAACTAACTTATGTCTCTTTATTACAACGAAAGAGACTGTTCGATGATCGATTTGGCAAGACATATACGTTTGCGACAACAGGTGTTAGTGGATTTATCCTAAGTATGATGCTAGTTTTCCTTTTTCCTGAATATTCAATAATGGTCATCATTTCGATTGTAATCGGGGGGATTATTGGTGCTGTTTTTGGTGGTCTATATAAGATGCAAACAGTGCTTCTAGGAACTTGGAATGGAGCGGTTGGAGCGTTAATGGGGAGCATGCTTGGTTTAGTGGTGTTAGACCCTGCCTTATGTGGGCTACCAGGAGTGGCTGCCCGGGATATAGTTAATAACATATTATTGTTTTCAATTTTTGGGACAATTGTTCTATATATAACCATGTGGTTAGTCAGATTTTCACTTCGAGTATAGGGGAGGGATAAGATGAAGAATTGGATGTGGGTTTTACTAATATTAGTAGGTTCGGTCATGGTGTATTTCTTTTGGCCTAATGAAGACCGTTTACCTGCAATGAAAAGTGTAGAGCCTTTTGAGATGGAGACGATGGAGGGCTCTACCTATGATTCTGAAAATAATAAGATTAAGTTAGTTGCTTTCTTTTACACCAATTGTCCAGATATATGTCCGTTAACCTTTGTGGACCTTAAACAGTTACAGAAGCAGCTTAAGGATAAAGATAAGTTTGGGTCTGAGGTGGAGTTTGTAACGATTACGTTGGATCCTGAGTTTGATACAACTGAAAGATTAGTTCGATATGCAGAAGCCTTTGATGTTGATTCTACAGGGTGGAAGGTAGTACGCACAAATCTTGATTACACTAATGAAATTGCTACCGATTTTCAGATGAACTTTAAAAAAGAAGACAACTTTATTACTCATGGAACTAAGATGTTCTTAGTAGATAATGATCATAAGATTCGTGCAATATACGATATGGCAAACCCTGAAGAAAAGGTTGATCTTAACCAGATTTTGGATGATCTAGATTACCTGCTCCAGTAAATAGCATTTACTAGCTTATTTATGTTAAAATGACGGCAGTCAATCTAGCGGAAAAGGAAGTAGAATATGTCAAAAGGTACAGCACCAATAGAAAAAAATGAAACGTATCACGTTACCTTTCATGATCTTACACATGACGGAGCAGGAGTAGCAAAGGTTGAGGGGTTTCCGATCTTTGTTGCAGGAGCACTGCCTGGTGAAACCGGAGTCATTAAAGTTGTTAAGGTCAAAAAGGGCTATGCATTCGGACGGTTAGTAGAGCTTCAACAAGAGAGTGAATACCGTGTAGAATCTGCCTGCCCAATTTATAAACAATGTGGAGGCTGTCAGCTTCAGCATATGAGCTATGAAGGCCAGCTACAAGCAAAGCATAAACAGGTTGTCGAGGTGCTTGCTCGGATTGGTCAGCTTCAGGATGTCAACGTACATCCTGTGCTTGGAATGGACGAGCCGTGGCGCTATCGAAATAAGGCTCAGGTTCCAGTAGGAGAACGTGAAGGTGGATTAGTGGCGGGCTTTTATCAGCAACGTTCACATGACATTATTAATATGGAAGAATGTCTGATCCAAGAGCAAATTAATGATGATCTTGTTCAGGGAGCAAAGAAAATCTGTGAATTAAACGGTGTACGTGCCTATGATGAGGAGCGCCATCGTGGAAACCTTCGACATATCATGGTTCGTTACGGACAAATGACGGGTGAGGCTATGGTTGTCCTTGTCACGAGGGAAAACAAGCTGCCTAATCAAGAGAAAATCATAGAAGAAATAAGGAAGATCTCACCCAATATAAAATCAATTGTCCAAAACGTAAATAATAAGAAGACAAATGTCATTATGGGCGATGTAACAAAAGTACTTTGGGGTGAGGAGTACATTTACGACTATATTGGCGACATCAAATTTGCTATTTCAGCAAGGTCATTCTATCAAGTAAACCCAAAGCAAACAAAGGTGCTTTATGAACAAGCCTTGAATTATGCTGAACTTAATGGTAGTGAAACGGTGATTGATGCTTATTGTGGAATTGGAACCATCTCCTTGTTCTTAGCTCAAAGAGCTAAGCGTGTATATGGAGTTGAAATTGTTCCCGAAGCCATTTCGGATGCGAAGCGAAATGCGAAAATCAATGGAATGGAAAATGTGGATTTTGCCGTTGGGGAAGCAGAGAAAGTCATTCCTTGGTGGTATGCACAAGGAATTCGGGCAGATGTATTAGTGGTGGATCCTCCTCGTAAGGGCTGTGATGATGCCTTATTACAGACGATTATAGAGATGAAGCCTAAGAGAGTTGTATATGTATCCTGTAACCCTGCAACGCTTGCTCGTGATTTAAGAGTGTTGGAGGATGGTGGGTTTAAAACAATTGAAGTACAGCCCGTTGATATGTTTCCTCATACAACTCATGTGGAGTGTGTGGCGCAGATTATATTAAAAGTTTAGTTCAATAAACTCTGCATGAGTAAAAGAGATAAATTTCATAAATATAGATATAAAATCGAAGGTCTCCAGACAATCCTGGAAATGGCCCTCGGTTTTTTTTTTATTAATAAAAGGTTATATTTTAAGTGAGGTAAATACGTGTGTGGTCATCTGCAGATGCTTTAACTTTGTGGTTTAATCTACTTTGATACGTAATGTTAACTTTTTTTGAAACGAGATATATTTTCCACTTGTTATCTTAAGTGACCGTGATATGGCGACATTGCAATTGGTTCAATATATCTTTCAATCACAATTTAGTAAAGACTATAACTTAGCATTTGCTTCCTATCTAATGGCTTTAGCGCCAATGATTGTCGTGTACATCTTTGCGCAAAAAGGGGTCATTAGTGGTGTTATGAAAGGGTCCATTAAGTAAGAAGCTAAACTTTTTAAGGGTAGTGATCATTCTACTTGCCCTCTAATCAAAATGATCGTGTAGGAGTGTGTCTTATGAAAAAAACTTGGTGGAAAGAAAGTGTTGTATATCAAATCTATCCTCGTAGTTTTAATGATACAAATGGTGACGGTATCGGAGATTTAAAAGGAATTACAGAAAAGCTTGATTATCTAAAAGACTTAGGTGTTAATGTCATTTGGTTATCTCCAGTATATAAATCACCTAATGATGATAATGGTTATGATATCAGTGATTATCAAGATATTATGGATGAGTTTGGAACAATAGAGGACTGGGAAGAACTTCTTGCAGAAATGCATAAGCGTGGCTTGAAGTTAATCATGGATTTAGTAGTAAATCATTCATCAGATGAGCATGCGTGGTTTGTTGAATCTAAAAAGTCAAAGGATAATCCTTATAGGGATTATTATATTTGGAGACCTGGTAAAGACGGAAAAGAACCAAATAACTGGGAATCTGCTTTTAGCGGTTCAGCATGGCAATATGATGAACAAACAGATGAGTATTTCTTACATCTGTTTAGTAAGAAACAACCTGATTTAAACTGGGAGAATCCAAAGGTACGCCAAGAAGTGTACAATATGATGTCTTGGTGGCTGGATAAAGGCATTGATGGCTTCCGAATGGATGTAATTAATTTTATTTCCAAGGTACCAGGGTTGCCGGATGCACCTAACCCAGAAGGTAAGCGATATGTTGGTGGCGGTGAATATTTTATAAATGGACCACGCATTCATGAATTCTTGCATGAAATGAACAAAGAGGTTTTATCAAAATATGATGTGCTCACGGTAGGTGAAATGCCTGGTGCTAAGGTTGAGGATGCGCAGCTTTATACAGGTGATGACCGTGAAGAGCTAAATATGGTGTTTACCTTTGAGCATGTAGACCTTGATTCAGGACCAAATGGAAAATGGGACCTAAAACCACTTAACTTGGTTGATTTAAAAGAAAATGTTACTAAATGGCAAAAAGGTCTCCATGAAGCTGGTTGGAATAGCTTATATTTAAACAACCATGATCAACCTCGTATGGTTTCAAGGTTTGGTAATGACAAAGAATACCGAGTAGAATCTGCTAAAATGTTAGCCACCTTCCTACATATGCTTCAAGGTACTCCATATGTATATCAAGGTGAAGAAATTGGAATGACAAATATCCGATTTGAATCAATTGATGAATACAAAGATATAGAAATTTTGAATATGTACAAAGAGAAAGTCATTGAGGGTAATGAAGATCATGATAAAGTGATGGAGTCGATCTATGTAAAGGGTCGTGACAATGCGAGAACCCCTGTCCAATGGGATGACAGCGAGCATGCAGGATTTACAACTGGTGAGCCATGGCTCACAGTAAATCCAAACTACAAAGAAATTAACGCTAAAAAAGCTGTTGCTGATCCAAATTCAGTGTACAACTATTATAAAGAATTGATTCGTCTACGAAAAAATCATGAAATCATCGTGTATGGTGAATATGATTTAATCCTAGAAGATCATCCACAAATTTATTCTTATACAAGATCTTATAACGGTGAAAAATTGCTTGTTATCACAAACTTTAGTGATAAAGAGGTAGCTTTTGAAAATCCAGAAATTGTTCAGTTTAATGCTGAAGAAGTGTTGATTAGTAATTATGAGGTCGATTTCAGTAAAGATGTTTCATCTTTAACGTTGCGCCCTTATGAGGCAAGAGTTTATAGAGGTAATTAGTCTGAGAAATCCCTAAAATAAATGTTTTCTAAAAGCATAAGAAGAACTATCTCAGAAAAAGGGTTAAAATACGACTGAGATGGTTCTTTTTATGCTGTAATTATAGTCCTCTTACTGATGTATTTTAAAGACTCGCTATATTCACCTGAGTTAGCCTTGATTTCCTTAACTGTGGTGTATATATGGATCAGTCATTAAAAGATAACAAAAAAATGGACGGTAATAGCAATAATGAACAGTTAGAAACATATATCGTTTCCAAAATACCGGTAAAAGTATAACAACTAATGAGGGACTAAAGGTTGCGGATAATCATGCAACTTTAAAGGCTGGTGCAAGGGGGCCAGTTTTGATGTAGGACTTTCACTTTTTCCAAAAACAGATGCATTTTGACACGGAACGGATCCCAGAAAGGGTAGTTCATGCAAGAGGACCTGGAGCACACGGTGCATTCAATTATATAAATCTATGAAAAAATATACAAAAGAAGAACAATTGTATCACCCCCAAGTAGTTCGTTCACACTCTATATCAGAAACCTACTTTGTATTACTACTTGCAGGTAAAGTGTCTAACGAAGGTTATTCTTTGGTAATTTACTTAGATATAGTTTTAACTGCTGTCCTTCCCGAATAAACTATTCATAGCATACTTCATTTCATTCAAGAATGGAGGTGACACTATGTTTTCGGTTACAGAGATGCGCACGTTTGAATTATTTTCGATTCAGCACATTGCAGCATTTTTGTTTTTTGTGCTTGTCTCTTTTTGCCTCATTTACTTTAGACGGACACTAAAGCCACATCAGTCCTTCATTAAGTGGACGCTATTCAGCATTCTGGTATTGAGTGAGGTATCAGCTCAAATTTGGGTATTGGCAACCGGTCAATGGGAGCTAGGGAGTTTACCGTTACACCTTTGTTCCATTAGTACTTTTATCTCCATCTATCTATTTTTAAAGCCTAGTAAAAAAGCATTTTACTTGTTGTACTTTACTGGAATGATTCCTGCCATTTTAAGTATAGTTACGCCTGAATTATTTTATCAGTTTCCTCATTATCGTTTTTTAAAATATTTCCTACACCATTCTGCTATTACGTGGTCTGTATTATTCTTCCTCGTTTATGAAGGTTATCGAGTTCCAAAGAAAGCAATTTGGACCGGCTTCTTACTACTTAATATCATATCCATTCCGATCTTTTTCATTAATCTCCTTCTAGACACTAATTTCTTCTACTTGGCGAAACCAACCGAATCCCAAACGATCCTATCCTTTTTCGGCTCAGGCATTATGTATTATATTAATCTTGAAATTGCAGCATTAATTGTTTTTATTATCACGTATCTTCCAATGGGGCTGTTGTTGAAAAAGGAGAAAAACACAGACATGTAAATTTAAAAATATGGAGTAGGACACGAAAAAAACAGAAACCTTTTAGGGGTTTCTGTTTTCTTTCATTATCTTAAATTAATAAACTTTCACATTCTTATAAGTAAACTTGCTATTAAATCTATTGAAGTTAAGAACCACGGAAGGTGCTTTTACATAAAATCAAAAAAGTATCTGATTACATGAAAAAACAATGGAGCAGTATATGTTAAACTATCAACGCGACTTAAGTAACTTTCCTTTAACGTAGTAGCTTTTGTGGTCTCTCCAAGTAATAGGTCTCGTTTTAACACGGAGATGGTAAGTGCTCCAAAGAATCCTCCAAAAGCAATTAGTAACCCTGAGATGATTCCAAACGTAACATCGAATGGAGTTAAGTATGGGAAAATCAAATAGGCAACAGTTGTTGTTATGATTGTTGCACCAACAAAACCTTCCCAGGAAATATGAGGGTTGGCGGTTGGAATCACTTTTTTCTTACCCAAATATAGTGAGATTAGAAAATGTACAGCATCATTCAGCTGTGTTAATAAAACTAAAAATAGTACCAGATTTGCCCCATAAACGGGGGATGCAAACTGGAAGTAGGCTAGGTGACTTAAACCAAAGACCATGAGCATTAATCCCCATTGGGTAGAACTGACCGATCGCAAAAAACCAACTGTTCCCTTGTTACCTAATATTCGGGGTAGTGGTAAAAATAAGAATACATAAATGGGGATAAAGACAATAAACATTCCATACCATTCAATATAAATCCAGTAAAATTGAATGGGGATAGACAAATAGGCCCACAGAAATGCTCGGCGATCAACCTTTCTTGTTTTCATCATAGAATAGTATTCTTTAAGAGCGAAGAAACAAAGAATCATTAAGGACAATAAAGAAACCACTGGATTAAATAACGTCGCAAACATAAAAATCAAAAACATTCCCCACCATGTTTTTACACGAATGGAGAGAGAAGAGAAATCTTTGCTTGGTTGAGTCCTCTTCATGATTAAAACTAATAAGCTAATAGCTAGTAAGCTACTAAATATAACTAATTGTGTCCAGAGTGTACTATTCAAACCCTCACCAACTTTTTGTCTATATTTTTTAAGGTTTCATGTATAATTTACTATAGGATAAAAATGTAAATAATAAAAGAGGGATAGCATGGAAAAGAATCAAAGTGTATATATTATGCTTTCCGATACGGGTACTTTGTTTACAAAATCGATAAAGAAATACACAAAGGCTCCTTACAATCACGCCTCGATTTCCTTTGATCCAGACTTACAAGAGTTATATAGCTTCGGAAGGAAAAATCCTAGCAATCCTATTAATGGTGGATTTGTAAGGGAGGACATTTTTAAG
The DNA here is from genome assembly GCF_011008845.1 of Bacillus mesophilus. GTDB lineage: Bacteria > Bacillota > Bacilli > Bacillales > SA4 > Bacillus_BS > Bacillus_BS mesophilus. Next base: position 49,083 of record NZ_JAAIWM010000006.1, read on the forward strand.
GGAACTTACAGCAAATATCCAGAAACAACTTGCGTCATCTACAGGTTAGATGTATCGGATCGAGATATTATAAAGATGAAGCGAGTGTTAAGTGTATTCAAAAAAAATCAAAGTAAATTTCTATATAACATACTTGGTGTCATAGGGGTTTCCTTAAATGAACCAGTTGAGTTTAGCAATTCATATTTTTGTTCACAATTTGTTGCAGAAATTTTACATCGCTCAGGGATCAGGCTGTGGGATAAACTCCCTGTCCTAATTACGCCTGATGATTTCCGGAATAATTCTAGGCTGCATCAAGTATATGAGGGTAAATTATTTGATTATGAACCAATCAAGAAACGTTTGTAACTCTAAGGATCAAGTTTAAAATTGGGACTGTTTTTATGCTTCTTAGGTTGAAGTATAGAACCTTCCTAATTTTTTTTTGTGAAATTTAGGCCAATGTCATGTGTTATTAGTCTAATAGGTGAGAGGCATAACAAGAGAGGGTGAAAATAAATGTTGAAATTAGTAAAGAAGGCTCAACAAGGTGACGATCAAGCATTTTTAAAGCTTTTTCAGCAATATGAAGAAGATATATACAGGATGGCCTATGTCTATGTGAAAAATGAAGGAGATGCCCTAGACGTGGTTCAGGAAGTGGCATATCGCTCCTTTAAAAAGATTGGTACCTTACAAAAGCCTGAATACTTTAAGTCATGGCTAGTGAAAATTGCCATTACTTGTTCCATAGATTTAATTAAGAAAAATAACAAGGTTGTTCAACTAAATCCTGAGTTTGAAGAGTACATAGGAGTAGAAGACCAGGATGTCTCTCTTTCTATAACACTACACGAGGTAATGAATCAGTTGAACGCGGAAGAAAAAAGTATCGTTCTTTTAAAGTATTACGAAGGTTATTCGTTTAAGGAGATTTCTAATTCACTAGAGATGCCCTTGGGAACCACTAAATCTATTTTATACCGTGCATTAGGAAAGCTTCGAACTAAACTTAAGGAGGCTGAAATACAATGAGTCAATTAAAGAAGGAATTACAGCAAATTAACATTCCCAAGGATTTACATAAAAGGTCGATGATGGGCGTTCAAAAGGCGAAGGCAGAACAAAGTGGTGGGTCTGTACCACGTATCAAAAAGCATAGCATTTTCAAGAGAGTATCAGTTGCAGCAGCAGTATGCATGATATCCGTTTCGTTACTAAGCTTTACACCCGCATTAGCAGCTATACAGGAAATGTATGATAAAATCTTTTCTAGTAATCATATTGATGACAAAGGGTTACAGGCAGTGTTGGAAGAAGGACATGGGCAAGCCATTAACCAGACATTTTATGATGAAGAAAATGACATTACTGTAGAATTCCAGAGTATCTTAACGGATTCTAAAGAAACAAAGCTGTTAGTGATTTATCAAAGTGAGAAAACCGACTTAGAAAACTATTCCCTCGATATATTTGAAGGGCATACCGAAGTTTATGTAGTTGATGAAATGGGCCAGGAAAAGAAACTGAATCATGTCGGCTGGGGTAGCAGATATTATGATAAGAAAGAAAATAAAGTGGCCCAAGCCTTAGCGTTTGATTCTATTAAGGAATTTGAAGGTCAGAACATTATGTTAGAAATGCGTAACTTGACTGAATATGATCACAGTAATAAAGGTGATATTCCTTGGATTAAAGTAGAGACAACATGGCCTCTAACCTTTAATCTTACTAACTCTTATATTGCTGAAAGAGAAACCATTGAGTTAAATAAACAATTTACGTTTGAAAATGAAACTTATACGATCAAGCAAGTAGAGTTTTCTGCGTTTGATACAAGAGTTGTTATTACTGGAACAGATACAGGACCTTACATCGAAGAACGTTCTGGGGAAAAATTTGATGTAATGAGTAAATTAGAGGAGCAATTCTTAAACGCAAAAAAGTTTGAAAAAGGTTACGGGCACATTGTAGATGAATCAAAATCTGGTGTCTTTTTAAGAGCTAGTGGTGAAAAAATAGAGCCGATCTTTAACAAGAATGAACTGCCAGGTCCACTTGGTGAATATGTAATGGTATTTGCTCCTGTTAAGGATAGCAAAAATACGATGCTTGAAGTGGGAGAGGACTTAAAAATATTGTTAACTGAATAGGAGAGTCTTCCCTTTTTATGGGAGACTTTTTATCTAGGTAAATATCTTTTCATTAGTTGTTAAGGTTTTAGCCTGTTTAGTTATTGTTAGCATACATTTGGACGGATGCTAGTCACTCGATAGAAACTTTAGGTGGTAAAACAGAAAAGACGTCTCATTTGCTGTTAAGCAAAACGAAACGTCTTTTTTGTTTACTTGTGGGACAAGGAACCTGTCCCTTTGTCCCGACGATCATCAAACCAACCAACTAAGTGCTGTAAACGCTCTAAACGGTGTTTAGGTTTACCAGAACGTGAAAGGTCATGGTTTTCATCTGGGAAGCGGATTAGTTTAGTTTCTACACCTAATCGCTTAAGGGCGATGTACCATTGCTCTGCTTGCTCCATCGGACAACGTAAATCCTGCTCGCTATGCAAGATGAGGGTAGGTGTTTTGACATTACGAGCATAATGTAGTGGTGAAAGTTCTAATAACCTCACTGCATCATCCCATAAATCAGCGTGTCCATGCTGCCATTCAGTGAAGAAGAAGCCGATATCACTCGTTCCGTAGAAGCTGTGCCAGTTACAAATACTACGTTGTGTAACGGCTGCTTTAAAACGATCTGTACGAGTAACGATTACGTTGGTCATGTACCCGCCGTAACTTCCTCCAGTTACAAATAATTGATCCGTATCAATGTAGTTAAAGTTAGCTAAGGCATAATCTACACCAGCCATGATATCTTCATAATCCATTCCACCGTAATCACCGATAACAGCATTTACAAAGTCGTGACCATAGCCTTGACTTCCTCGAGGATTTGTATAAAGTACCACATATCCTTTAGAGGCCATTAATTGCATTTCATGGTGTAAACCATTTCCGTAGGCAGTTGCAGGGCCACCGTGAATTTGAAGAATCATCGGATATTTCTTCCCTTCTTCATATCCGAAAGGTTTTAACACCCAGCCCTCAACATCCCAACCATCTGTACTCTTGTAATGGAAGTTCTCAGGAGTACTGACATGAACTTCATTATATAGATCTTGGTTCCAAGCTGTAAGTGGTGTAACGTTATCCACATTATTCAAATCTTGAGCAACTAAATCAGCTACTGAGTGAGGCGTTTCAAGTACCAGAACAGCCTGGTCATCACTTACAATATCAAAAGAAGTAACGGATGCAACAGCGGGTGACAACGCAGTAGAAACTTCACCTTCAAGATTTACTTTAAATAATTGGCAGTCTCCACCGATTGTCGCTTCAAAGAAAATGGATGTGTTAGAAGAATTCCAAATCAAACGAGCCTCTGCTGTGTCATATCTTGCATCAACACCGACAAGGTTGCCAACTGTATAGTCAAAGCTTTCCGTTAGGTTGGTTAATTCACCTGATTCTAAAGAAAACAGAAGAACATTTGCATTACCTTGACTTCTTTCACCACGAGTATGACCTATAGCTGCTAGCCATTTACCATCAGGTGAAATTGCAGGTGAATGTAGATACCCATTTCCTTGATAGAAAAGAGTCTCTTCCTTCGAAGCGATGTCAAATTTCCAAATGGCTGGAAGGTATCCCCACTCTTTGTCTTCTGCCTTTGTTCCTACATAGAATAAATTTTTCCCATCTGTAGAGAAGCGTGGCTGAGAGAAATCATGGTCTCCATCAGTAATCTTCGTATAGGCCTTTTTTGCTACATCGAATACATACACATGCTTACGATCGTCATTGTAAATACCGACGCCATCACCTTTATATCGAAGTCTAGTAATGACTTTCACATCACTTTTTTCTTCTTTCTTCTCTTCTTCTTTGTCAGTGGTTAGCTTTAATGCCCCGTTAATAGTAAGAGCTAGCTGACTTCCATCTGGAGACCAAGAGAAATCACCAATCCCTTGTTTAACATCAGTAAGTTGAATTGCTTCACCACCATCAGTATGTAAAAGCCAAACTTGATTTTTCCCGGTACGGTTTGAACGGAAAGCAAGTGTTTTTCCATCTGGTGACCATTTAGGAGCGGTATCCTTAACTAAATGGTCCTTTGAATAATGCGATGAAAACTGTCTACCTTCCCCATTTAAATCAGTTACATATATGTAAGAATAATAGCCATCCTTTTCTTGATCTAAAAGGGTAAGGACATAGGCCACTTTATCTTTGTTAGGAGATACTTGAGGATCTCCTACAAACTTAAATTCACATAAATCTTCTGCTGTTATCGGACGTTTCGTCATTTATACATTCCTCCGTCTTTGCAATATGTATCTATGAGTCTATTTTAACATTTCGGTAGTCGAAACAAAATGTATTTTTCGATATTTCAGTTTCTTTTATTTTATTTAGTTGGGATGAGGGACCTGTCCCTTTGTCCCTCAACAGGACAAAATCTGGAGCATATAATACCTTGTGTAAAAATAACAAAAACTTTTTGGGGTGGAATATGGAAACAAATAAACATAATGAATGGCAGGGGAGTTGTGCGCTTCCGAACTGTGCTCAGACAAATGATATGGCGCCGTTATTTAGAGCGGACGCATACCATCATGTTGAGGAGAAAATTAAAGAGGTTAGTTTAGAAAGCTATCGTGGAAAGTGGGTCGTGTTATTTTTTTATCCAAGTGATTTTACCTTTGTTTGACCGACAGAGTTAGCGGCGGTCGCTGCTATTTATCAACAGTTTCAAGCGTTAAATACAGAGGTGCTTGCAATCAGTACAGATAGTGTATACTCTCATAAGGTTTTTGCGGAGACTTCACCTTCTTTATCCAATATCACCTATCCACTTGTTAGTGATCGAACACAAGAAATTAGTAAGGCTTACCGAGTTTTAGATGAGAGGACTGGAGCAGCGTATAGAGCAACGATCATTGTAGATCCAGAGGGGGTTATTTTAAGTAAGTTAGTCAATCCTCCTGAAGTTGGACGAAATATTTACGAAATCCTAAGACTTATTCAAGGGATTCAACATAGAAGAAGAACTGGAGAAGTCGTGCCTGCTAATTGGTCATTAGGGCAACAAGGGATAAAGAGGAACTCTCGATACATTGGGAGGATATAAGGATTATCATGATTGTTAACAGCGTAATTCCAGTGGGATTACGTTGTTTTACTTCTTTAGGAAAAATGGACTCATTTGCTAAGTGATGAACGGTCATTGGTTACTATTCCTAATTGCTTAGTACCCCGTATTATAGTACACTTATTATAACTTAGTTAAATTAATTAACAAAGTTTATCCAATCCAATTACTTACCTAATCTAGGAGGTCATTATGACTAACATAAACGTGTTAACAAGTGAATTTCAATCCATATTTAATACAACCAACTCACCAAGAATCTTTTTTGCTCCTGGTCGGATTAATTTAATTGGTGAGCATACGGACTATAATGGCGGGCATGTTTTTCCTGCTTCAATCTCGTATGGCACTTATGCATTAGCCGTTCCAAGAAAAGATCAAAAGCTGCGATTTTATTCTCTGAATTTTCCTAGCACAGGGATTATTCAATCGGACTTATCGAATTTGGCGTTTAATGAAGCTGATGACTGGGCCAACTATCCTAAAGGGATGATTCTTTATATGAAGGAAGCCGGCTATGAAATCAATCAAGGAGCAGATGTATTATTCTACGGTAACATTCCAAATGGAGCAGGTCTTTCTTCATCTGCATCTATAGAGCTGGCAACTGGTGTATTAGTAAGTGGCCTTTTTAACTTAAATATGGAACGAATTCCAATGATTAAGCTAGGGCAACAGGTTGAGAATAAATACATTGGTGTTAATAGTGGGATTATGGATCAATTTGCTATTGGTATGGGGAAGAAGGATCATGCCATCCTATTAGACTGCCAAACATTAGATTATAAATATGCTCCGATAAAGTTAAAAGAGCACGTGATTATGATTATTAATACAAATAAACAACGTACACTGGCTGGTTCTAAATATAATGAACGTCGTTCCCAATGTGAGCAGGCACTTAGTGACTTGCAGAAGGAACTCTCTATTCAGAGCTTAGGTGAGTTATCAATAGATCAATTTGAGACATATAAGCATTTAATTAAAGACGAAGTCAACCTTAAGCGCGCAAAGCATGCTGTCTATGAAAATGCTCGGACACTAGAAGCGTTGGAAAAATTGCAACAAGGTGACCTAAACCGCTTTGGTCAACTGATGAACGAATCTCATTTATCGCTAAGAGATGATTATGAAGTAACAGGTGTGGAGCTTGACACGATTGTACAGACCGCCTGGGAACTAGATGGAGTGCTAGGGGCAAGAATGACCGGGGCTGGCTTTGGTGGATGCGCGATTGCGATTGTTGAAAATGACAAGGTAGATGATTTTAAGGAATCTATTAACAACACCTACCGAGAAAAGATTGGCTATGAGGCTACTTTTTACACTGCGACTATAGGTGATGGTGCAAAGGAGCTTTCTAAGGAGGATCAACTATGAATGTTTTAGTGTTAGGTGGAGCGGGTTACATTGGTTCACATGCTGTCTATCAGCTCATCGACCAAGGTGAACACGTTGTGATTGTCGACAACCTCGAAACAGGAAATAGGGAAGCGATTCATCCTAAAGCTGCATTTTATGAAGGGGATATGCGAAACATTAATTTCCTGCGCTCTGTATTTGAAAAAGAATCAATAGATGCAGTTATTCATTTTGCGGCTAATTCACTTGTTGGTGAATCAATGGAGGATCCACTCAAGTATTTTGATAACAACGTATATGGCACACAGATTTTGCTCCAAGTGATGGTTGAATTCGATGTGAAAAAGATTGTTTTCTCTTCAACTGCTGCAACCTATGGTGAACCTGAAACTGTTCCTATTACAGAAGGTGTTCCAACCAATCCAACAAACACATATGGGGAAACGAAGCTTATTATGGAAAAGCTAATGAAATGGACTGAGCAGGCAAAAGGGATACGGTATGTTTCCTTGCGTTACTTTAACGTAGCTGGTGCAAGAGAAACAGCAGAAATAGGGGAAGATCACAGTCCGGAAACCCACTTGATCCCTATTATCTTACAAACGGCTTTAGGACAGAGATCACACATTACAATCTTTGGAGAAGATTATGATACTCCTGATGGCACATGTATCCGCGATTATATCCATGTGGAAGATTTGATTAAAGCTCATTTGTTAGCCTTACGTTATTTACGAGATGGAGGAGAAAGTGATATTTTCAACCTCGGAAGCAGTCAGGGCTTTTCAGTAAAGGAAATGATTGATACGGCTCGTCGAGTAACTGGTAAAGATATACCAGCTGAGGTTGGTCCGCGACGAGCGGGTGACCCAAGTGTTTTAATTGCTAGCTCTGAAAAAGCAAAGAAGGTGTTAGGTTGGAATCCAACTCTCACCTCTATTACTAAAATAATCGAAGATGCTTGGAGATGGCATTCTACTCATCCAGAAGGATACCGGAAGGAAGTGGAGAAATGATTGAATCTTACATTGCAGGACTAATTGAAGAGTCATTAGAAGTGGGGTTAATAGAATCCGCTGATCAAATTTATGTTCGTAATCAAGTGATGAGTTTAATCAAGTTAGAGGGATTTCCTGATGAAGTTCAAGCACACCATGATACCATCCCTAACCTTCTTGAACAGATCATTGCGTACGCCGTTGAAAAGAATGTTATTGAGAATATATTCGATGAGAAAGAAATTCTATCAGCCAATATCATGAACTGCTTTGTTCCGAGACCATCTGCTGTTCAGGCAGTTTTTGATAAAAAATTTATGGACTCTCCTGCTTTAGCGACGAGTTATTTTTATAACTTAAGTAAGAACAATAATTATATCCAGATGAACCGAATTGCCAAGAATATTTCTTATAAGATTGATACACAGTATGGAACGATGGACATCACGATTAATTTATCCAAGCCAGAAAAAGATCCAGAGCAAATTAAGCGCGAACGTGCAATGAAACAAACAGGTAATTACCCAAAATGCCTGTTGTGTATGGAGAATGAAGGCTATGAGGGCAGAACAGGCTACCCAGCTCGTGCAAATCATCGGATTATTCATGTTCCACTTACTAATGAGAATTGGTATCTTCAGTATTCACCTTATGTTTATTATAACGAGCACTGTATCCTGCTTTCTGGGGAACACCGTTTGATGAAGATAGACAGAGGAGCGTTTGAACGTCTGTTAAGTTTTACAGCCAAATTCCCTCATTATTTTATCGGGTCCAATGCGGATTTACCAATCGTGGGCGGGTCCATCTTAAGTCATGACCATTATCAAGGCGGAAACTATGAATTTGCGATGACTAGAGCTGAAGATGCTTTCTCTTTTATCTTAAATGCATATCCTGAAATCAAAGCATCTGTTGTAAAGTGGCCGATGTCTGTTATACGTTTAAGATCATCGAATAGGGAACAACTGGTTGATGCCGCGGATGATCTTCTCGAAATCTGGAGGGGTTATAGTGATGAATCAGTGGATGTTATGGCTTATACAGATGATACTCCACACAATACCATTACACCTATTTCGAGATACCGAGATGGCATATTCGAGTTAGATCTCGTACTACGAAATAACCGAACAACAGATGAGCATCCACTTGGAATATTTCATCCACATGGAGATGTACACCATATTAAAAAGGAAAACATTGGCCTTATCGAAGTAATGGGCTTAGCGGTTTTGCCTCCTAGATTACAAGAGGAATTAGCTGAAATTGAAGAGTTCCTACTAGGAAATGTGAATATAGTGAAGGATTACCATCAAAATTGGGCTCAGCAAATTAAAGATAAATATGCCTCTATTACTAACAGGGAACAAGCAGAAACAATAGTTAAAGAAGAGTTAGGAAAGAAATTTGTAAAATGCTTAGAAGATGCTGGAGTATTAAAAACAAAGGATGCATTTGAAAGATTTATAACCTTCTTTAATAATCAGGAGAGAAACAGATGAATATTTCAATAAAAGATATATTAGGGAAATGGCAAGAATTCACGCTAAACAATGATTATGGTATGTCTGTTAGTGTATTAAATTATGGTGGAATCATTACGAAAATCTTGGTTGCTGATCAATCTGGAGAAGTTGAGAATGTTGTGCTAAGCTACAGAAATTATGAGGATTATGAAAGTAATCCTCATTTCCTAGGTACCATAGTGGGTAGAGTGGCGGGGCGTATTAAGGAATCTTCCTTTCAAATAGATGATAAAGTGTACCATCTTGAAGCAAACAACGGGCCTAATCATTTACATGGAGGACCACAAGGCTTTCATCAAATCATTTGGGAGGCTAAACCTTTCCAAACAGATAATGAAGTTGGTTTGAGGCTTACTCATAAAAGCCCAGATGGTGAAGGTGGGTATCCAGGAAATATGGAGGTGACAGTTACTTACACGCTGACTAATGATAATCAGTTAATCCTAGATTATGCAGCAACAACTGATCAACCCACTCCGATTGCCTTAACCAATCATTCTTATTTTAATTTAAGCGGAAATCTAGTTAGTACTGTTCATAATCACCTTGTAACAATTGATAGTTCTAAGTTTGTTGAACTAGATCAAAACCTGATCCCAACAGGGAAAGTATTGGATGTTGAAGAAACTCCTTTTGACTTTCGTCAAGGGCTTCCCCTTCGTACTGGATTTAACGATTCCTCTAAGCAAAACAGCATTGTAGGAAATGGATATGATCATTATTTTATGTTTGATCATTCTAAAGCTAGCGTGGTAACAATGGAAGAGCCTACTAGTGGTAGAAGTATGACCATTCAAACCAATCAACCAGGAATGGTTATGTATACATCTAATGGGTTAGATGAGGGTGTGTCGTTAGCAGAAAATACGTCTGAAAAATATTTAGGTGTTTGCTTTGAAACTCAAGGTTCACCTGCATCGCTACACCATGATGCGTTTCCAACAATCCTCTTAAAAGGGGGAGAGCGTTATGAGCAAAAGACTATTTTTACGTTTAGTGCTATAAAGTAAAACAAAAGGCTGAACCTTTAAAAGGTTCAGCCTATTAATATAGGATCGAATAATTCAACAAGAAGTAAGGAGACAGCTCCTAATAAGGTTGCGTCACTTCCTAATTTAGTAACAATCACTTTTGTTTGTTTTGCTTGCTCTGTTAAAACCCTCTGTTGGATGGTTTCTAGAAGTTCTGGCATAATAAATTCTTCACTATTCATGACACCACCACCTAGTACGATCTTACTCGGATTAACCAAGTGAATAAGATTCGTTAAACCAACACCAATAATCTTACCTGTAGCATGAAGAAGCTGGATGCACGTTTCATTGCCATTTTGAGCTAAGTGAAGAACATCCTCTCCCTTTAGAGGAATAGATTTCTCATGTAACTGTTTGTTTGCTTGTGCTGCAATTGCTTCACCGCTTACTAATGTTTGCAGGCAGCCACGATTTCCACACTCACATGTTTCACCATTTATATCAATGGTCATATGTCCAAATTCACCAGCAATGCCTTGTGCCCCATGATACAATTTGCCATTTATAACAACCCCAGCCCCTACACCTCGTCCAATATTGACAGCGACCATGCTAGACACATCACCATGCCCACCAAACCATGATTCTCCAAGAGCCAATGCCCGTGCATCGTTCTCTACATTTACCGTCATATTAAACTCTTCCTCTAGCACTTTCTTTATAGGAATGTTTCTTAAATGAAGAATAGGAGCAACAAGTGAAATTCCGGTTTTCACATCGACAACTCCGTGCATGGCCACACCAATACCAATAATACTTTCTTGATTTATAGTAGAAGACTGGATCAGTACGTGAATTCTCTCTTTTAACACGATTAAGAATTGTTCATTGGTAATCGGTGTGGGTAATACAGCTGAAGTGCGATTTAGAATTTCACCTGTTAAATCAGTCAGTATACAATCAACTCTCTCAGGCCCAGCATCCACGCCAATAATATAAAAGGACGTTGTATTAATATGTAACAAGGTTGGTTTACGGCCTCCGCTGGAGTGGCCAAGTGTACTCTCTCTGACTAACCCCTGTTCTATTAATTCCTTTACAATGCTACTTACAGTTGGAGGAGTCAGACTCGTTTCCTTTGCTATCTGAGCACGTGATATAGGTTCAGAGATTCGTATCTTATTTAAAATAATTGATTTATTTACAGACTTCATTAGCTGAAAGGTACCGCGCTGCATTCCACATCCTCCAAAACTCTCAATGATACAGTAAATTATATCACGAGTGGGACGGAGGGACAGGTTCCCTGTCCCAAAAAATCATATAGGTATCTACCTTAATTTCCCAAGTGGGACAAGGAACCTGTCCCCATGTCCCAAGGACCCCCATGTCCCAAGGACCCCCCATGTCCCAGCTACCTTTTTATCAGAATCTGAGTCCAATAATTGCCCGAGGTTACATAGCCTACTCCGATATGAGTGAGTTCAGGGTTTAGTATATTTTCACGATACTCTGCATGATTCATCCATGCATCCATTACCTCTCTAGCTGATTCTGGGCCTTGTGCAATATTTTCAGCAGCCTCATTATAATTAATGCCTAAGCTACGAAGCATGTCAAAGGGTGAACCGTAGACTGGTGAGTGATAGGCTAGTTCACGTTGATTAGACATATCCTCAGCTTTCAGTTGAGCAGCCTTTTGTAAATTTAAATCTGCTGTCAGGTGAGTTAACCCATGTCGACGCCTTTCTTCGTTAGTTAAATCAATGACCTCTGCAATAAAAAAGTCACTCATTGGGTTGGGTTCTAGTACGTCTCCGAGCCCTCTAGGTCCTGCATTTCCAACATTTTGAACGGTCCCAATTTGATGAGTTTCAATATGGTTTGTTTGACCGGGTTGATCATGTACATGCTGACCATATCCTAAACCAGCTTCATTATTTGCATCCCCATTACACCCCACTAGGGTTAATAGAACAGTAAAGAATACGATTAAATATGTTTTGTTCATGAAGAGCCTCCATATGATACGTGTTTTACTATTCATTTTTTGTTAGTAGTAAGATTTTTATCCCAAATGCTTCATAACTTTTATATAGATAGTCATGCAGATTCTAATTTTAAGAGGAAAACTGAAATACTTTTTTCAAATTATCTAACGTTTTATGCTATAATAATTTTAGTTACGAAACCGATTTCGTAAAACTTAAAAACAAACATGCTCTGGAAAGGCTTTTCATTTATTTAGGATAAATGGTAATAACTATAACGATACATATAAGGACTTTGGAGGAAGTAAATGACTACACATACAATTGGAGTACCATTAAAAGGATTTGCTGAATTCAGTAGAAAGGTAGCTGCAGAGGGGGCCGTTCTATTAAAAAATGATGGACAGACTCTTCCGATTAAAAAGGGAGAGCGCGTTTCAGTATTCGGTAGAACGCAAATTAATTATTATCGAAGTGGAACAGGCTCTGGTGGTAGTGTAAATGTTGAATACACAACCAATTTATTAGACGGCCTAAGAAGTAAGGAATCTGTTCTAGTAAATGAAGAGTTAGCAGCAATTTATGAAAAATGGCTTGAAGAAAATCCATTTGATAATGGTGGAGGCGGTTGGGCAGCTGAACCATGGCATCAAAAGGAAATGCTTTTATCAGATAGTATCGTCTCTGAGGCAAGAGCTAAATCTGACAAGGCGATTATTGTGATTGGACGCACCGCTGGGGAAGATCAGGATAATGCAGATGCTCCAGGCAGCTATCAGTTAACGCAAGAAGAAAAGGAAATGCTCACATTCGTGACAAATTACTTTGAACAGGTAGTTGTTGTATTGAATGTATCTAATATTATTGATATGTCTTGGGTAAATGATGAAAGTTACAAGCATCCAATTCAGACTGTCATTTACACGTGGCAAGGTGGAATGGAAGGTGGAAATGCTGCTGCAGATGTCCTAGTAGGAGAGGTAACACCAAGCGGTAAGCTTACAGATACGATTGCTTATTCCATTCAAGATTATCCATCCACTCCAAACCATGGGAATGAAGATCGAAATTATTATCAAGAAGATATATATGTTGGCTATCGTTATTTTGAAACATTTTCTCCTGAAAAAGTTCAGTATGAATTTGGTTTCGGTTTATCTTATACCGACTTTTCTATTGAGCCAAATGAAGCAAAGACTGTTAGTAAAGATGGAGAAGAGTACATTGAAGTCGAAGTGAAAGTAACAAACATTGGGAAAAATTTTGCCGGTAAAGAGGTGGTGCAAGCATACTATGAAGCACCACAAGGTAAGCTTGGGCAACCTGCAAAAGTGCTAGCTGCATTTGGTAAAACGAGATTGTTACAGCCCGGTGAGACAGAGACTCTAACCCTAAGCTATCCAGTAAATCGTATGGCATCCTATGATGATTCTGGAGTGACAGGAAATAAATCTGCTTATCTACTTGAAAGTGGCACATACAATCTATATGTTGGAAACAGTGTCAAGAATGTTGAAAGAATAGGTATTGATGGTGAAAGTGGCTATGAAGTTGGAGATCTAATCGTGATTGAGCAATTAGAGGAAGTACTCGCTCCAACGGAAAGCTTTACAATCATGAAGCCAGGTGCTCGTAAAGAGGATGGCACGTATGAATTAACATATGTAGAGGTGCAACAACGAACGATTTCTCTAAAAGAACGAATTGAGGCTAATCTTCCATCTACTTATGAGCAAACTGGTGATCTAGGGTACACACTGAGAGATGTGTTCGATAAGAAAATAAGCATAGAAACGTTTATAGCTCAGCTATCAGATGATGATCTTGCTACAATTATTAGAGGAGAAGGAATGAGTAGTCCTCTTGTTACACCTGGAACAGCTTCTGCTTTTGGTGGGGTCAGTGATCGTCTATTTAACCTCGGAATACCTGTTGGTTGTTGTGCAGATGGTCCTTCTGGTATTCGAATGGATAGCGGACATAAGGCAACGCAGGTACCAATCGGGACATTACTAGCCGCGACTTGGGATCTTGAGTTGGTAGAAGCTCTTTATGAGTTAGAAGGGCAAGAGTTAATCAGTAATAACATCGATATGTTGCTCGGGCCTGGTTTGAATTTAAGACGTAGTCCACTAAACGGGCGTAATTTCGAATATTTTTCCGAGGATCCACTCATTACAGGAGCTTTTGCTATAGCAAATACACGCGGAATTATGAAGAGTGGAGCTCATGCTACACTGAAGCACTTTGCGTGTAATAGTCAGGAGCAAGCGCGCACAAAGGTAGACGCTGCGGTCTCTGAACGTGCACTTAGAGAAATCTATTTAAAAGGATTTGAAATGGCTATTAAAGAGGGCGGCGCTAAAGGAGTTATGACGTCGTATAACCCAATCAATGGCCACTGGGCTCCTTCGAATTATGATTTAAACACAACAGTACTTCGTAAGGAATGGGGCTTCGATGGAATTGTCATGACAGACTGGTGGGCCCAAATGAATGATGTTGTGGAGGGTGGTCCAGCCGATAAAAGAAATACCAGTTTTATGGCTTCGGCACAGAATGACTTATATATGGTTGTCCCTAACTATGGAGCAGAAGTAAATGCTTCTAATGATAATACAATGGAAGCATTGTCAAAAGGAACATTAACACGTGGTGAGCTTCAACGAAATGCCATGAATATCTGTAATTTCTTAATGAATGCCCCTGTATTTTCTAGAAAGCAAGTGCTACAGGAAGAGGTTCCTGCAATCAAGGCAAACTCTTCGACCGAATCGAAATCAGTGCAGAGTATATCACAAGATGCAAAAGTTCATCCCGTTGCGTCCGGTACTACTACTATGAAAGTAGAACAAGGTGGGCAATACCGAATTTTTGTTAATGTAAGTTCTCCTGGAACGGATTTAGCTCAAACGGCTTGTAACTTAATCCTAAACGACCAATTGGTCACAACTGTTCAAACGAATGGTACAGACGGGAAATGGGTTATCCAAAAGCTGATCAAAATTGAACTCGAACAGGGTTTATATGAGTTAACACTTGAATTGATCAAACCAGGTCTTCAAATTGATTGGGTTGAATTTAAGCAAATTTAATGGGACAGAGGGACAGGTACAGTGTCCCAGAGCAAAGATAAAGAATACACAAAGGTGATAATTACCTCCAGTGATGGAGGTGCTTATCACTTTTTTTGCTTGTTAATTAATTAAGTAACCGGGAGTTGATGATCAAGTTAGACAAGCTTTAATTAATTAGTTTTTCTAATGATACTAACTGGGACAAGGTACCTGTCCCCACGTCCCATGGTTGCATTGACAACTAATTGGAAGGTATAATGGGAGGAGAAATGGTTGCGGTTGCAACTAATGGGGTGGAGAGTTGGAGAATCAGTCTTTAGGTCGATGGATATCGGTGTTGTATCGGTATGGTCATGTTTATGTTTCAAGGGAGTTAGAGCCATTTGGAATTGGGAAAGGTCAGTTTATGTTCTTGCTAGTGTTGTATCATGAGGATGGACTCTCCCAAGATGAGATGGCAAGACGTCTTAATATAGATAAGGGAACGACTGCACGAGCGATTGGTAAGCTTGAAGAGGAAGGATATGTTTTTCGGAAAACAAGCGAACTTGATCGTCGCTTAAACCATGTTTACTTATCTATAAAGGCCAATGATTTTAAAACACAATTCTTTACTATCTTAGATCGTTGGACTGACATTTTAAGTGAAGGTTTAACACAAGAAGAAGTAAGGATGGCATTTGACCTTTTAGAGAAGATGTCTCAAAATGCAGCACGACATGTCAAAAAAGAAGGTAAAAGGGGAAATTCAGATGAAACAACAAAGTGAGCGTCTGGGGATTGAACCAATACCCAAATTGCTAGTGAAGTTATCTATTCCTGCGATGGTAGGGATGTTTGTGATGGCCCTATATAATGTAGTGGATACCATATTTATTGCTAGAAGTGTGGGGACCGTTGGGGTTGCAGCAACTTCAGTAGCTTTTCCAGTTCAATTAATTATTATGGCTGTGGCTGGAGCAGTTGGAATCGGTGGAGCATCCGTTATTTCGAGAATGCTAGGTGCTCAACAAACAGAGGAAGCTAACAAGGTGTTTGGAAATGTTGTCGGATTGGTCTTAGTTGTGAGTGTAATTGGAGCCTTTTTAGGAATAAGTTTATTAGAACCTGTACTGATCCTTTTTGGAGCTAACGAAGCAATCCTACCTTATGCAAGTGATTATCTAGGAATCATCTTATACGGTACCATCTTTTTTGCTTTTGCCTTTACAATGAATAATATTATTCGCTCAGAAGGTAATGCCAAAATGGCGATGTCAACAATGATCATTTCAGCGGGATTAAATATCATCTTAACGCCAATCTTTATATTTGGCTTTGGGTGGGGGATTAAGGGTGCGGCAAGTGCGACTGTCATATCACAGGCTGTTACCGTCGTTTATTTAGTTTTTTATTTTTTAAGAGGAAAAAGTAGCTTAACGTTTAGAGTCAAATACTTGCGACCTAATTTTTCTTTAATTAAACAAATATTAGCTATCGGATCATCGGCGTTTACCAGGCAGGTGTCTGGAAGTATCATGTTTATCATAGCGAATCATATGTTGATTCAATATGGAGGCGTCATTGGAGTAGCAGTATTCGGGATTGTTCATCGTATTATCATGTTCACACTGATGCCGATGTTTGGCATTGTGCAAGGAATCCTCCCTATTGTGGGCTATAATTTCGGAGCCAATCAACCAAAGCGGGTAAGTGAGACGATTATGCTTGCAATGAAAGCTGCAACTGCCTTGGCAATTGTTACGTGTATTGTGATCATGATCTTTCCAAAACAAATATTAATGATTTTTACCAATGATCCTCAGGCAATAGAAATGGGAATTGTAGCTCTTCGAATTATGTTTTCATTAGCTATTTTAATAGGCGTACAAATGGTAACAGGTGGGGTATTCCAGGCATTAGGAAAGGCAAGAGCAGCTCTAGTGCTATCCATGTCACGTCAGGTCCTATTTATGATTCCATTACTTTTAACTCTACCATTACTATTTGGAGTAAATGGAGTATGGTTAGCATTTCCTGTCGCTGACGTACTATCATTCGCATTAGCTGTTTGGTATATATTAAGGAATAAAGAATATTTCATACCAAATAAAAACGTAGTAGATGATCATGTAAAGCAAGATCAAGTTCAAGCAAATTCATAAAAAATGAAAATGGACGATTCCACAAGGAATTGTCCATTTTTCTACTGTTTGGGGTGAATCCTTATCTTTGGCAATAAAAAAGACTCTATCATTTTTTGATAGAATCCTTTTTGTATTTAGGAAACCGTTTTCCTCGCCCGCTGTCCTGTGCTTTCTCTTATCACTAAATCATGCATAACATTAAGATGAGGAGCGATTTCATCACTTTCACCCTTACAAAGCTTAATTAAGTTTCTCGTCGCAGTCATTCCTATTTCAACTGCAGAGTATTGAATCGTAGAAAGTCTTGGTCGTATCAGTTTTGATAGGTCAATGCTATCGAAACCGAATACTGAAAGATCATCAGGAACTTGGTATCCATGATCTGTTAAATATGTCATAGCACCAATAGCTAGTGAGTCAGTTGAACAGAAAACAGCTGTTGGCAATTCATCTTGTTCTAAAATAGTTGCCATTGCTTTTTTACCACCTTCAATGGATAGCTCACTATCTATCACCCAGCTTTCATTAACGGAAATACCAGCGTCTGACAAAGCCTTCTCATAACCTTTGAAACGGTCTACTCGAACGGTTTGCCCCGTGTTACCTCTAATCATAGCTATCTGACGGTGGCCACTTTGCAAGAGATAAGTAACAGCCTCATAGGAAGCGGTAATATTATCAACATGAACAGAGGGGATGGATGGAATAGAAGAAATCTGTCCCACTAACACAACAGGAGTAAGATTTTTTTGTGTAAATTCTAAATGTCCTTCTCCCCATTGATTCCCCATAAAAATCATTCCTTGCACATCTAATTTATTGCTGAACAAGTCAATATAATGAACCTCGTTTTCATCTGTTCCATCTGTTAATCCAATAACCGTGTCATAGCCATATAATTTGCAGACCTTATTAATACCGACGATTAAATCATCTAGAACCGTATTGCTATATTGAGGGCAGATCACACCTATTAATTGTTGCTCCTGCTGCAGGGACATATTCTGTGCTACAAAAGGAAGGTAATTTGTTTCCTTTAATACAGCCAGAACACGTTTCCTTAGATCCTCGTTTACATGCTTACTATTGTTTATAACTCTAGAGACAGTAGCTGTCGAAACATCAGCCAATTTAGCAATCTCTTTAAGAGTAATTTTCAATATCATCACAACCCTCATTTAGAAGATAAAATAGATTAATAGAAAAAAATTAGTTGGAAGCGCTTATCTTTTTTGTTGACCTAGGAAATATTCTGTCATATAATCAGCTCGTAGGCAAGAAAATTTCCTAGTCCGGAAAAACTTTCTTGTGAAAAAAGGGGGAAGAAACAAAATGAACTTTATGAAAACGCTTAAAAAGACAGCAATGTTTGGTATGGCTGGCGCATTAGCTTTATCATTAGCAGCGTGCTCAGGAAACACAGAGGAAAACACATCTGAACCTACAGATTCAAAATCTTCTGATTCTCCTGTAACTATCATTTTGACAAATAGTAAAGGGGAAATTGATACTCAATTCAAAGAGGCAGCGCAAACATTTATGGATGCCAACCCTGATATTAAAGTAGAAGTGAATACGACAGCTGTTGGTGATACACTAAACGTGTTTGATAAACTTACTGCTTCAGGAAAAGTTGTTACATTAGCAATGTTTGAGCCTTATGCTGCTCTAAATAAATACGGTGATGTTGGAATCGACCTTTCTGGTGAGAAGTGGGTAGAAGAAACAACTTCTGCTTTAACAAATGCTGAAGGTCAAGTAGTTGGATTCCCATTTGCTGTTGAAGGTATGGGACTTGTTTATAACCAAAAGGTGTTAGATACTGCTGTTGGTGGAACTTTTGATCCATTCACAATTAACACTGTAGATAAGTTAAAAGAAGTATTAGGACAAGTGCAAGCAACTGGAGTAGAATTCCCAGTAGCATACCAAACAGAAGCTTGGTCTGTTGGTAACCACTACAGCTCATTATTCTTAAACCAAGTAGAAGATCCTGCTACTTTAGTAAATGAATTAAAAGCTGGAGAAGTAGAACTTGCTTCAAATGATGTTTGGAATGGTTACTATGATACTCTTCAACTATTAACTTCTAAAGAGTATAACCAATTTGGTGAGCGTCCAATCGGTCAATACTATGATGCAGCACACTTAGCTGTTGGTAAAGGTGAATCTGCATTCCTATTCAATGGTAACTGGGCTTATGATTCTTTAAAGGCTGTTGCTGGTGACACATTCGGATTTATGCCTGTTCCTGTAGACAACAATGCTGACAACCCAGTAAATAATAAGATTGCAGTTGGTCCTACACAAGTATTCGTAATTAACAAAAAGGCTTCAGAAGCTGAGCAAGTAGCAGCGAAGAAGTTCTTAGACTGGTTAGTTTATGATGAAGCAGGTCAAGATTTTGTTGTTAACAAAGCACAAATCATCTCTGCTTTCAAAAATAACCCTAATACGGTAACAAACCCACTTGGTATAGCAATTGCTGATGCGATCGCAAACGACAGAACAATGCCGTTTACTACAAATTACATCAATGCAGCTGACTGGCCTACTACAGTAGGACCTGAAGTGCAAAAGCTAATTGCTGGTCAAGCAACAAAAGAAGATCTTGCTAAGTTCATGGAAGAATCTTTTAAGAACCAAAAGTAATAGCTGTCCCTAAATAACCCTAAGTGGGCGAGTAGATTCTACCTCGCCCACTTATTTTGGCTTTATCAGTCAGTAATTTAAAACTTATTATTTCATCACATGAAGCCTAACCATGCTTCATGTGAGTTTTTATACTATTAATAACTAGGATGTGAAGTAAAATGACGCATCGGAAAAAAAATCTGGCCAATTGGGGAACTTCTTTTTTATTCCTAGGGCCAACTACTCTTTTCTTTGCTATAACAGTTGCAATCCCTTTTATTTACGGAATTTACTTAACACTTAATAGAATGGATACCCCTGTGGATCCAATGGTGTTTTCTGGACTTGAAAACTATATAAATGCATTTAAAGATACAAAGTTTTGGGAATCTATGTGGCTAACAATGAAGTTTGTTGTCGCAACTGTAGTATTTGTTAACTTAGTAGGATTTGGACTAGCATACTTAGTAACTTCAGGATTACGTATTCAAAATTCATTAAGAACAGCCTATTTCACCCCAAACCTAATTGGTGGACTTGTATTAGGTTATATTTGGCAGTTTATTTTCGTACAATCACTACCAGCATTTGGTCAGAGATTCGGAATTGAATTTTTAGAGCTAGGTTGGTTAGGTGATCCAACAATGGCATTCTGGTCAATGGTTATTGTAATGGTATGGCAGACATCAGGCTATATGATGATTATCTTTATAGCTGGTTTAATCAGTATACCGAAAGAGCTAATAGAGGCATCGAAAATAGACGGGGCTAGTGCGTTTAAGAGATTGATGAATGTGACAATTCCTCTGATGGTTCCTTCATTCGTGGTAACAGTATTCTTATCATTAAAGAATGCATTTATGGTTTATGATTTGAACTACTCACTAACAAAGGGTGGACCGTTTGGAAGTACAGAAATGGTATCCATGCACGTTGTAAATAAGGCATTCGTGGAAGCGAACTATGGAATGGGTCAAGCACAAGGGATTATTCTATTTGTGATTGTTGCTGTGATCACGGGAATCCAGGTTTATTCTAGTAAGAAAATGGAGGTTGAAGCATAATGAGAACTCAACGTATTGTGACTTCAACATTAGCTTATGTCCTTGCTTTTATTGCGTTAGTTACGTTTATTTTCCCTTTCGTACTTTTAGTTCTAAACTCGTTTAAGGATAACGGAGAGATCTTAACAAATCCGTTTGCTCTTCCGACTAGCTGGGACTTCGGACAGTTTATGGAAGTAATCGAGAAGATGAACTTCTTGGTAACGTTTAAGAACACATTTGTCATTACGTCACTTAGTACTCTATTTATTGTTATTTTTTCAGCGATGGCGGCTTACCACATGGTAAGAAGACCAACGAAATATAATAAAGTTCTGTTTGCAATATTAGTAGCATCAATGGTAATCCCGTTTCAGTCGTTGATGATTCCATTAATCTATATTTATGGGGCAAAATTACAATTGATTGATGCGATCCCAATTCCTCTACTAATCTTCTTTTATATTGGATTTGGTAGCTCTCTTTCCATCTTCATCTTTCATGGGTTTATTAAATCCATTCCGGTTGAAATTGAAGAGGCTGCTAGAATTGATGGTTGTAACACGATTCAAACATTCTTTATCATCGTTTTTCCAATGCTAAGACCGATTGCTGTAACTGTTGGAATTCTTAACGTACTTTGGATTTGGAATGACTATCTATTACCTTCACTTGTACTGAATAATGAAGCAGTTTATACAATGCCAGTTATGATGAAGGTATTTAATGGGACATATATGAACAACTGGGAGTTATTGATTCCTGCCATTCTATTGACGGTATTGCCAATCCTAATACTATACATTATTGGCCAACGTGCAATTATTAATGGAGTTATGCAAGGGTCTATTAAGTAGTAAGGAATTCGCAACAGAGTATGCGAAAACATTCAAATTGTAGCAATTGATTGTAAAGGAGTTTTGAAAATGAATAAAGTTTGGTGGAAAGAAGCAGTAGCCTATCAAATTTATCCGCGTAGTTTTATGGATAGTAATGGGGACGGAATTGGGGATCTCCCAGGAATTTTATCAAAGCTAGATTATTTAAAGGATTTAGGGATTGATGTAATTTGGCTTTCTCCAATCTATGAATCACCAAATGATGATAACGGCTATGATATCAGCGATTATTTTGACATCATGTCAGAATTTGGTACGATGGAAGACTTCGATCTATTGTTAAAAGAGGTTCATGCAAGAGGTATGAAACTAATCATGGATTTAGTTGTTAATCATACGTCTGATGAACATCCTTGGTTTATTGAATCACGCTCTTCTAAAGATAATCCGAAACGTGACTATTATATATGGAAACCAGCTAATGAGGATGGAGGACCACCGAACAACTGGGAGTCGTTTTTTAGTGGATCTACTTGGGAGTATGATGAGGAAACAGGTGAGTATTATTTACACTTGTTTACGAAAAAGCAGCCTGATTTAAATTGGAATAATCCTGATGTCGTAAAGGATATTTACGAAATGATTACGTGGTGGCTAGATAAAGGAATAGACGGATTCCGTGTTGATGCAATTAACCACATGGGTAAGGCAGAAGGATTTCCAGATGATCCACACCCAGAAGATCAACGATATAATACTGGGTACAAAATGTTTTCTAACCTACCACAGGTACATGAACAACTTCAAAAGTTAAACCGTGAAGTTTTAAGTAAGTATGATATTATGACAGTCGGAGAAACATCAGGTGTTGGACCTAAGGAAGCCCTTCTATATGTTGGGGAGGATCGTAATGAGTTTAATATGGTTTTCCAATTTGAACATATGGGTATTGACTGCGGAACTCAAGGTAAATGGGGAGTAGAACCGTGGAGTCTTCTTGAACTGAAATCACTGATGAGTAAATGGCAGACAGAACTTTATGAAAAAGGTTGGAATGCCTTATTCTTCAACAATCACGATCAACCAAGAGCAGTATCTCGTTTTGGCGATGATGGGAAGTATTGGTCAGAGTCAGCAAAGTTATTAGCTACTTATATCCATACATTGTCTGGTACACCTTTTGTCTACCAAGGTGAAGAAATCGGAATGACCAATGTTGCATTTGATTCAATTGACTCTTACCGTGATGTTGAAATCCTGAATTACTACAAAGAGAAAGTGGTAGAGCAAGGTCAAGATCATGATGAGATCATGAAGAGAATTCATCATAAAGGCAGAGATAATTCTAGAACTCCTATGCAGTGGAGTACAAATGATCAGGCAGGCTTTACAGCGGGCACACCATGGATTGAGGTAAACCCAAATTATTCTAGCATAAATGTAGAAAAACAGGTTCAGGATCCAGACTCAGTTTTAAATTATTATAAACAACTCATTCAACTCCGTAAAAAGCACGAAGTACTTGTTTATGGTGACTATGAGCTAATTTTAGAGAACGATACAGAAATCTATGCCTATACTCGTACATTAGGACAGGAGAAGCTTCTCGTTGTCTTGAACTTCTTTGGTGGAACACCTACGTTCCGTTTACCTAGCTCCTTACATGTTGAATCGCATGAGCTTTTAATTAGTAACTATGGTGTAGAAGAAGATGTGAATATACAAGAATTCCAGCTTCAGCCTTATGAAGCAAGAGTTTATCGTATAAAATAAGTTTTACTTAAAAAGGGATGGTTCTTTGCTTCCGAATAGGAAGAAGAACCATCCCTTTTGCTTTAGCTGAATACAGCCAAACCCTGAATATAAACCAAGCCAATAACAAGGAAAATAATCCCAAATATTATGTTCCATCTAAGTCCAACCTCAGAAAGGCTCCGACCATTTAAACTAGCAAGTAGTAGGAGTGGTACAGTGACGGGTGCGACAAATAAGGTAACAGACACTCCTAGTAATAATGAAAGAGCAACTAACTCAGGTGCGTATCCTCCTGGAATATCTATTAGTATACCTGATAGTAAAACCATGGCGGGAATTGGAGGAAAGCCACAAAATCCTAACAAGATCACCACTAGTGTTAACCCCATTAAAATATTTAGATTCAGCCATTCAACGATTGTTAAAAAGTATAGAAAAAGATCATGACCATAACCGGTCTCCTTCAAGGTGCCAACTAATATTCCAGCTGAAAGCATGAGGAAAATTTCTCGTTTTTTCTTTCCAAAATCAATGGCTACGAAAGTGAACCATTGTTTTTTATATTGTGGTAAGGCTCTGTTGCTTATAAAGTAAAGAGTGGTAACTACTACAACTACTAGTGGAACGGCAAGCAATATATCAAGTTTTAAAAAGTGATGGGTGATAAATATTCCTCCCATTAAAAGAGAAACCCAAAATAAAAACTTTCCTACGAGCCCATTAAGGTGTTCCTTTGGATTCATAGTTAAGTCTGGTATCACCTCATCTACGACCTTCTTTCTAGACTTTTGTAACGAGAAAATTCCGATGCTAAGAGCCATCCCAATCATTGCTAGCCCTAACCCCTTAAACATAGTAGGAAAAAGTGGTGCATTGGTTCCTCCCACTACATAAGCAAAGGCAGGATGAACGGCTGTCCATAAGACAGTCAAAGAAAAACCTCTAATAACTGCTGTACTAAGAGTGAAATCCCAGGGTAATTGAGTAACATGAGGTTTTTTCATGTTCTGAAACATTTGATAAGAGAATGGTATTCCGCCGACAGTCATAAACGAAGAAATCAAGTGTGTGATAGAAGTAACGAGTGAATAGAATCTAGTCGGGGTTGTAATCTTTTTTTTCCCAAGCAACATTAGAGCCTTTACATAAGGACGATGGCTAATCATCCAGCTAACGAGGCCTATTAAAATAACCAATGTTATAATAGCGTTCATCTCACGTAAGCCAATCCATAATGCAATTGGAGATGAGGAGGTAGAAACTACTATAATAATAGAGATTGTTATTAATAGAATAGGAAGAAGTAAACCTCTCTTTGGAAAAACAAGTAAAGTGGTTAGTAACATGATCATTGCCATTATAGATTGAGTTTCTGTAATGATTGGATGTTCCCATATGGTAGATAATAAATATAAAAGAATATACAAAACGAGCGCAATAATAAACAAGTTGTTTATATAATGAGAAATGGTTCCTTTGCTTCCTTTCACGAATGTCACACTTCCTATTGGTATTATTTACATACTAATCTAGTTACTAAGTATATAATTTCAGATGGTACTCTGCACGGAAAATAGATTGTAGATACTTCCTACATTTATATAGATTTTAAGATCATATATCTCAACTTTTTATCTGTTTTTCGGATAATTCCTTTTCAAATATATGGTAAAATCAGGTTGGACTAAAGAAATTCCGATATCAAAGGGAGAGAATATTGTGAGTGAGAAAAAATCAATTGAACGAATACCTTCACCAAACACTGCTACGAGTCTACAAGAAGACTTTCGAAAGTTAGGGATCGAAAGAGGGATGGTTCTTATTGTTCATTCATCTCTTAGTTCATTAGGGTGGGTGTGTGGTGGCCCCGTTGCCGTTGTAGATGCTCTAATGAAAACTGTAGGAGAAGAAGGAACGATTGTTATGCCAACGCAGACTAGTGGTAATTCTGATCCGGCAGGTTGGCAGAATCCGCCAGTACCAGAGGAATGGTGGTCTACGATTCGTGAGGAAATGCCTGCATATAACTCTAAGTTCAGCCCATCAAGAGGAATGGGACAAATCGTTGAGACCTTTAGAACGATGCCTGGGGTAAAAAGAAGCCAACATCCAGCATATTCCTTTGCTGCATGGGGCAAGTATGCGGATTATATACTAGCTGAACAACCTCTGGAATCAGGGTTTGGCCCTGATTCACCATTAGGAAAGATCTATCAATTAGATGGCTCTATTTTATTGCTAGGGGTTTCTCATGACAGTAACACGTCCTTACACATGGCTGAGCATTCAATTCAAGACCGAAAGAGAGTTGCAAAAGGTGCAGCCCTTATTGAGGACGGTCAACGTGTATGGAAAACGTATGAAGAAATTGAATATGATGCAGATATATTTGAGAACATTGGTAAACAATTTGAAGAAACCAACCCATTGAAGGTTGCAACGATTGGATTGGCCACTTGTAAACTAATGAAACAAAGACAGATCGTTGATTTTGCGAGAGAATATTTTAATAAAGGCGTGCAAATAAATTAAAATGGAAGGGTTCGTTTTCTATTAATAGAGGATGAACCCTTTATTGATGTTTTGGCTTACTTAAAATAATAAAACTTCACTTCAAGTCTTGCTTCAATTTCTAATTGACCGGGTTCAATAGGAGTTGTAACAGCGCCGATCATCTGAGTACTGTATAGAGATTGTTGTGGAAGAACTGGACGTTCTGAAGTCATCTCTTTTATGTGTAAAGGAATGGGATGAAGACTAAGTCCCATTGTCCCGATGATGGTTTGTGCATTTATGAAGGCATTGTGTAAAGCCTTATTTAAAGCTTCCTGATAGTAAATATCCTCGCTCTTAACAGAAAACTGGAAGTCATTTATTCTATTTGCACCATTAGCAACTGCTGTATCAATTACTGCCCCCACTTGAGATACCTGATCTAGATTGATTAGCACATTATTTGAAACCTCATAACCCAGGAAATTTTGTTTCCCCTCAAGATATTCATATAATGGTTGAATACGATAACTTTCGGTTTGAATTTTCTCCTGAACAACGCCCAATTGTTTAATAGATTGAATGACTTGTTGAGTAATCACAGCATTTTCCTGCTGAGCATCCACAAGCTGAACACCTTGTGTAACAACTCCTATTAAGATTTTGACAACATTCGGTTTAATGAAGACCTTACCTGTGCCATTCACGGTTAATATTTGCACGTTTTTGTACAAATTCCTATCCCCTTTCAAAGATAACGTTACTTTATCTCATGTAAGATCTGATTTATTTATGTCTAATTTAAGTAGGTTGCTAAAAAAAATATTATTTTTAAAAGTAGTGATATTCATCACATTAAAAACCTATCAGCTACTTTATGATCAGTGTAGAAAAGGAATCCAAGTTTTTACCATCTTATCGAATGATTATAAGAAGAGGATGTGTGATTCATGATAAACAAGTTTTCCAAAGTTCTGGTTGCCTATGATGGTTCAGATTTAAGTAAAAAGGCAGTAGAGTATGCAAAAAATCTTGTCCAAAATGATGAGAAAGCGGAATTAGAGGTTGTAACAGTTATGACTGTAAGTACATTTATAGGTGCTTATGAGGCGTATTCTTTTATGGAGATGAGGAAAGTAGCCGAAGCAGCAGCGAATACTAGAGTAAGAGAAGGGAAGCAACTGTTAGAGGGTATCCCTAATAAAACAGGTGTGCAGATCCTAGAGGGTGACCCGGCTATGCAAATAATTCAATATGCGGAAGAGAAGAACTTTGATGTGATTGTCATGGGAAGTAGAGGATTAGGAAAAGTTAGAGAGTTCTTCTTAGGTAGTGTGAGCCATAACGTGGTGCAAATGGCAAAATGTCCTGTTTTTATTATTAAATAATATTGGGACGGAGGGACAGGTACACTGTCCCAGTGAAATTCTAAAAAAATTAACAAAAGAAGCAGGAGAAATTGCCGTCTTCTTCCTTACAGTTAAAAAGTTATAGATAGTAAAGGATGTGACCCAAATGGAAAAGCCATCTAAAATTCTTGTTGCCTATGATGGATCAGAGTTGAGTAAAAAAGCATTGGAATATGCTAAATTTCTAGTATCAGATCATGAACAAGCGGAACTAGAGGTTGTAACGGTGATGATGTATCTAGGTGCTTATGATGCATACTCATTTAAGGAATTAAGAAAGACTGTCGAATCTGAAACTAGCCTACTAGTAGAAGAAGTGAAAGATATGTTAAGCTCTGTTCAAAATCCAACATCAGTTCATATGCTAGAAGGAGACCCTTCTCTTCAAATTATCAAATTGGCTGAAGAAAAGGGAGTTGACACAATCGTCTTGGGTAGTAGAGGTTTAGGTCGATTTAAAGAATTTTTCTTAGGCAGTGTGAGTCATAACGTGGTCCAAATGGCAAAATGTCCGGTTTTGATCGTAAAATAATATCACACGTTATGTTCTGATATAGCGCTAAACTAAATAGTATAGAGTAAACAAACCCACCTTTTTGATGCGAGGTGGGTTTGTTTAGTTTAAGGTGGGACAAGGAACCTGTCCCCGTGTCCCGGGACAAGGAACCTGTCCCCTTGTCCCGTTGGTGATATAATATGAGTGTAGTAGTTTACTTGGTGGAATGTGAGGATCATTATGGAGAAGATTAAATATTATATAACCGTTGTCTATCAGAGTATTCGACGGTTTTGGAGAGAGAAAAGACTAAATAAAATTCTGCTTCTACTTTTTTTATTGTTCATTTTGTTTACGATGGCGTTTTTTACTTTTATGGCAGCAACGGCGAATATTGAATCGTTAAAAAGTGGATTGAATCAAGCTACTGTTATTTATGATAAGGATGATGAGGTTGCAAGTGAGATTGTAACGAATCGGACAAAAGGTGTACTTTATGAGGAGCTTCCTGAGCATGTTCAGCATGCAGTGATTGCGATTGAGGATCAACGTTTTTATGAGCATAATGGATTTGATATAAGGGGAATGACTCGAGCCTTTTTCAAAAATTTGGTGGCTGGTAGAATTACTGGTGGGGGAAGTACAATCACGCAACAACTAACGAAAAACGCTTTACTTTCTCCTCAAAAAACATATAGGAGAAAGATAGAAGAGCTTTTTTTAGCGGTTGAAATAGAGAAGAATTATAAGAAAGAAGAAATCTTGGAAATGTACGTGAATCAAGTTTATTTTGGTAGTGGGGCTTGGGGCATCAACCAAGCTTCGATGAAATATTTTAATAAACCAATTCAAGATGTTAGTATTAGTGAGGCTGCGATGCTAGCGGGATTATTGCAAGCACCTTCAGCCCGAAATCCATATAAAAACTATGATCAGGCTTTGGAAAGAAGAAATGTTGTCTTAAAAAAGATGCAAGAACAAGGCTATATATCTAAAGAGGCATATAACAAGGGAATAAAAGAAGAGATTACGCTAGAGGATGGCGGAGGAAGTGCTATTAAACGCCAGTATCCTTATTACACGGATGCAGTGATTGATGAGGCTATTCTTCGTTATGGTCTAACGCAAGAGGAGATTTTAACAAGAGGTTATCGTATTTATACTGAGATGGATCAGTCCATTCAAGCTTCTTTGGAAAACGTGTATGAGCAAAACTCTTTATTTCCAAAAGGAAAGCAAGGAACATTAGTTCAAAGTGGTGCCGTTTTAATTGATCCCGCATCAGGAGGAGTCCGAGGACTAATCGGAGGACGCGGGGATTATGTATTCAGGGGATTTAACAGAGCAACTCATATGAAGGCACAGCCAGGTTCTACTCTAAAGCCTATTGCCGTCTACAGTCCTGCACTAGAAGCTGGCTATGGCACAACCTCTATGTTAGTGGACGAACCGATTACCTTTGGGGAATATCAACCTCAAAATGCTTCAAGAGAATTTAAAGGTGAAATGCCAATGTACGAGGCTCTACAAATATCACAAAATGTTCCGGCAGTATGGCTTTTAGATCAAATTGGTTTGCAAAAAGGGTTAGACTCTGTCAAGAGATTTGGAATTCCAATTGAAAAGGAAGATGAGTATTTAGGAATTTCTCTTGGTGGGATGCATAAAGGAGTATCACCACTACAGTTAGCAGAGGCCTACTCTGTATTTCCTAATAAGGGAATGAAACAGGATAGTCATCTTATTACAAAGATTGTGGGACCTACAGGAAATATCATTGCAGAACACAAACCGGCAAGTGTTAGAGTGATATCAAAAGTGGTCGCAAACGAAATTACATCCATGCTTTTATATGTTGTAGAGTCTGGAACTGGAAAAGGAACTCAACTAGAGGGTGTAGAATTAGCAGGTAAAACAGGATCTACACAGTTACCATACAGTGATATTAAGGGAACAAAGGATCAATGGTTTGCCGGGTATACACCTAATCTTGTAGGTGTTGTATGGCTTGGGTATGATATAACGGACAGAGAGCATTATTTACCTAATAGTACAGGAGAAAACGTCGTACCAATTTTCCGAGCCATTATGGAACAAGCAGTGAAACATACAGAACCACAAGAATTTGATGTGGCCTCCGTCAATGATAGGCTAGCAGGTAATGACAAGATAGAACATGAAAAATATAAAGAAGCAGTAAAAGAATCTGTTGAAAAAATAAAAGAAAAAATCACAGAAGAAGCGCCCGGTTGGAAGGAAAAAATAGATGCAACTCTGATCAAAATTGTAGATCAAGTTGTAGACCTGATTCAGGAATAACCGGGACAAGGGGACAGGCACCTTGTCCCAGAAGGAGTTGAGTAAATATGTCACGACCTAAAAATGTTCTATTAGGTTTAACGGGTTCAATTAATTTAGCTAATATTCATTCGTATATAGCTGCCATGCAACACTCTTTTGGCTGTAGAATTCATATCATGATGACACCTTCTGCACAAACCTTTATACCGGCAAGTACATTAACACATAGCATAGATGGCCATGTATTTGTTGACTTGTCTGAGAAAGGTGGGTTTAAGATGCCCCATGTTGAACTAACTCATTGGGCGGATTTGATTGTCATTTTGCCAGCTTCAGCAAATACGATTGCTAAAACTGCACATGGTTTTTCACAAGATATTGTATCTGCTACGGTACTAGCTTCTGAGTCACCGACCCTCTTCTTTCCTAGTATGTATATAGGAATGTGGCGGAAAAAAAGTGTACAACGAAATGTAGAGATGCTTCGTGAGGATGGTTTTATTGTCTATGCTTCAGATACGAAACTAGATAATAATAGCCCGTTCATAACGGGTGGTTCACTTCCGTCTCCTAATGAGGCCTGCCGATTTATTGCTGACTATATATAATTACTAGTACATATGCACAAATGTTAATAAGGGTATAATAACTGATCATAAGCAGACATTAAACTAAGAAGTTATGCAACCAAACCTCAATAATAAAGGTGATTAAATGACAACCAGTATAGGATGGAATTTAGAAAACAGCTATACCACTTTACCGGATACTTTTTTTACTAGATATAAGCCAACCCCAGTACGTTCACCACAACTGGTCATTTTCAACGAATCCTTGGCATCGACCTTAGGGTTAAATGCCCAAGTGCTACAAAGTGAAGAAGGAATATCAGTTGGGGCTGGAAACTCGATACCTGAAGGTGCTGAACCTCTTGCCCAAGCTTATGCAGGTCATCAATTTGGACATTTAAATAAGCTTGGAGATGGAAGAGCTTTGCTACTTGGTGAGCAAATTACACCTACAGGAGAGCGATTTGATATCCAGCTTAAAGGATCTGGTCGGACGCCCTATTCTCGTGGGGGTGATGGACGTGCATCACTAGGACCTATGCTACGTGAATATATTATAAGTGAGGCCATGTATGCGCTAGGGATACCAACCACTCGAAGTTTAGCAGTGGTTTCAACCGGAGAATCTGTAGTTCGTGAAACCGCATTACCCGGTGCGGTTTTGACACGTGTGGCAGCCAGTCATATACGAGTAGGGACTTTTCAATATGCTGCACACTTAGGGACAGTAGAAGATCTTAAAGCATTAGCTGACTACACATTAAAACGACATTATCCAGAAATCCTAGATGATGAAAACCGATATCTTTCACTACTTAAGGAAGTAATGAAACGTCAGGCTTCACTTATTGCAAAGTGGCAGTTAGTAGGATTTATTCATGGAGTCATGAACACTGATAATATGACGATTAGTGGTGAAACCATTGATTATGGCCCTTGTGCTTTTATGGATACATATGACCCAGCAACCGTATTTAGTTCCATTGATCGAGAGGGTCGTTATGCTTATGGAAATCAGCCTCCCATCGCTGCTTGGAATCTTGCTCGATTTGCTGAAACACTGCTACCACTTCTTCATGAGAACCAGGAACAGGCTGTTGAAATCGCACAGAGCACTATTGAGGAGTTTCCAAATCTATATTATGCGAATTGGCTTCCAGGGATGAAGGCAAAGCTTGGTTTATTTACTGAAGAGGATGAAGACAAAGCACTGATTGATGATCTTTTGAACCTGATGCAGAAGCATAAAGCTGATTATACAAATACTTTTCTAGCATTAACGTTCGATACGGTAAAAGAAACAGTCTTCTCTGGTGTCCCCGAATTTATGGATTGGTATAAGCGCTGGCAAGCAAGGCTAGGTAAGCAGGAGGAGTCAAAGGAGTCAGCTCATGAATTAATGAAGAACCATAATCCTGCTGTTATTCCACGGAACCATCGGGTGGAAGAGGCTTTAGAAGCAGCAATAAATGGAGACTTCACTGTTATGCATCGACTTTTAGATGTACTTTCCAAGCCGTTTGCCCACGTCCCTGACCAAACTGAATATTGTAAGTTACCTGTAGATTCTAATCGTCCTTACCGAACGTATTGTGGAACATAGTAAAAATGCTACCCCGAATAGGGTAGCATTTTTATATGTATGCTCTGCAACGAACTTAATGAGAACGTAGCAAGCGGGCGTATTACTTGTTTGTTTCTTCAATAGATTGAAACACTTTATGTGCCATTTGCATAGCCTTTACAGCCTTTGGAAAACCAGTGTATCCACTAAGGTGAATAATGGTTCCGATAATTTCTTCTTTTGAAAGTCCTGCCTTTAAAGCAACTCCAAGATGGAATTCTAACTGTTCGAATGAACCTTGAGTAATTAAGGATGAAATAGTAATCATGGAACGATTAGCCATCGTAATCCCTGTATCTTGACCCCACAGCTCGCCATAACCAAAGCCAACAATCAGATCATAGAAAATAGGTGATACCTTTTCCATTTCGTGTACTTGCTCAATTGCCTGCTTTGAGACAAGTTTTTCTAAAACGTCCATCCCTAGTTGAAATCTTTCTTTTTGATCCATTTTTACTGCCTCCCCATAGTAGGTGGAATTTCATTCTCATCAACCATTATTTCAACCACAACTGGTTGATTCATTTCTTTCATGATCACATAAGCTTCTTGGATAGCTTCCTGAAGTTGTTCTGGGTTATAGCATCTAAACGACGAAAGTCCCATAGATTGCGCGAATAATGCTGCATTTAACGGAGTTTCATAAACCGCTCCTATTGATTTTCCAATCATCTTTCGCATTCCCTTTTCAACCATATCCAATCGCCCATTATTCAAAACTAAAAAAAGAACTGGAGAGTGATAGTTTAATGCAGTTGAAATTTCGGTTCCGTGCATGAACATACAACCGTCTCCAACTAAACATACAATATTCTTATCAGGGGCTGCAAGCTTTGCTCCAATTGAGTAACCAATGCCATGCCCCATTGCTCCAAAGATATCGTCAAAGAAAAAACTACCTGGTTCATAGATGTCAAAGTACTTTATACCATAAAAGGTATGACTTCCATCATCACCGAAAATAATAGCATCATCTGGTAACGTGTTTCGAATGACTTTTAACGTTGTTTCTGAGGTCATTCGTTCATTAGGCTCATTCATATCAAACTGATGGACTTTCCTAGGAAGTATAAATTCTAACTCAACTTTTTCTCTTAGGTTCCTTACAATAAACGAAAGGTTGGAACGAATGTCTCCGATGATCGCGGTTGTAGGGACTTCAATAGTTTTACCAATAAATGTTTGTTCATAATCAAAATGTATAACATGTTTTGGATAAAAGTCCTTTGTAAAACCTGCAATAGACATGTCACTTAATTTCGTACCAATTACAATCATTAAGTCAACGCCTTGTTGAAGGTATTCAGCTGATTCAATCGTTCCACCTAATCCAAAGGCGCCTAAGGATAGTTTGTGATTAGACTTAAATGTTCCTTTTCCACCTGGAGTCGTCATGACTGGTATATTCCAGTTTTCAGCTAGGCGGCGAACCTCTTCATAAGCTCTACTTGAATGTACTCCTTTTCCTAAGTAAAGAAGTGGACGCTTTGCTACGTTTAGCATGTCCACCACTTCATGTAGGGAAGGTGAAATCATCTCAATAGGAGTAGGTAATTCAACAACAAAAGGTTCAATTTCTTCAATTAATATGTCAAAAGCAATAGACAAGTGAACGGGTCCTTTTACACCAGTAAATGCCTTCTCTAGAGCGTGTTGTAGGTATCTTTGAAGTAGGTCTGCACGTTCTACTCGAGCGCTAAACTTTGTCACGGGTTTAAACATTTCTACTAAATCTGTACCAAATATGGAAGAGTCCTGTCCCATTGCTTTTCCAGAATCTTTTGTACCTGGATGTCCAGTAATAATCAGCATGGGTATGTTTGATGCTTTTGCTTGTCCAGCCGCGGTGAGCAAATTTGTCCCACCAGGTCCAGAAGTCCCTATCGCAACACCAAACTTTTCACTCATTAGTGAGTACCCAGCAGCTGAAAAGCCAGCTCCTGTCTCGTGCTTACTAAGCACAAATTCAATATCATATGCGTCTGTCGCAAATATTATCGGAGAAATGGCTTTTCCAGGAATTCCAAAGATGTGATTTGTTCCCCAATGTTTAAAATTTTTAGCTAAAACTAGAGCGCAACTTTCCATTCCTGTGATCAATCCTCTCAGTAATCAATACAAACTCCTAATTTCTTCTCTTAATAGAGCCTGTATATTTTCTAATTCCTCAACTGGAATAGGCTTACTAAATAAGTAACCCTGAATTTCGTCACAATCATACTTCTTTAAAAACTCTAGTTGTTCTTTAGTTTCCACGCCCTCTGCGATTACACGGAGCTGGAGATTATGTGCCAAGGTGATGATTGCTTTTACAATATTTACATCATTATTATCATTTAATATATCTCTCACAAAAGCTCGGTCAATTTTTAAATAATCAATAGGAAAACTCTTAAGGTACTTTAGTGAACTATAGCCTGTACCAAAGTCATCAATACTAAGGCCAACTCCAATGTCCTTTAGCTTTCTTAAGACATTTAGTGAGTACTCTGTATCGACTGCCATGGATTCGGTGATTTCAATGACTAAATACTTAGGATCTAGCCCGGTTTCATCTAACACTTCTTTTACAAAACAGACAAGATTATGCTTAAAGAACTGCTGTGTTGATAAATTGACAGCCACTTTTACCGGCTTCATCCCCATATCCTGCCATTTCTTATTTTGAATACAAGCTTCTCTAATGACCCATTCCCCAATTTGAGAAATTTGGCCAGTATCCTCTGCTAACGAAATGAATTTATCTGGATAGATGAGACCCATTGTTGGGTGATTCCAACGAATTAATGCCTCTAATCCAACAATTTCCCCAGTTGAGTTACAAACTTGAGGTTGATAATGCAAGATAAATTCATTTTTTTTGAGGGCATAGCTAATCTCTGTTTCAAACTTTAGGTTTTGATAAGAATCAGAGTGATTAAGCATGCCAGGCGAGAAGAATACAAATTGGTTCTTCCCTTGAGATTTTGCTTTGTACATGGCGTTATCTGCATGTACCATAAACTCTTCCATTGAAATGGTTTGCTCAGGGTAAACAGCAACACCAATACTAGCCGTTGTGTGAAACTCATAACCATTAACTTGGAAAGGGTTATTAAACTGTTCTAACACCTTTTTACCTACAGATGTTACATAGTTTTCATCTTCATAATCCTTCAGTAGATAGATAAATTCATCTCCACCCATTCGGGCAAGCGTATCGTTCTCACCAAGGCAAGTCATTAAACGGTTTGTCACTTCTGTTAGTAACAAATCTCCTTTAGAGTGACCGAACGTGTCATTTATAATCTTGAAGCGATCTAAATCTAAATAAAGAATGGCTAGCTTTATTTGACTGTCAGCTTCTTTTTGCTTAATGGTTTCTTGAATTTCCTTTTGAATGTAACGTCTATTAGGTAATCCAGTTAAATCATCATGAAAAGCTAAATAATTATACTTTTCTTCTATTAAATAACGATCTGTAATATTTCTAAACTGCCCGAACGCACCGATCAGTTTATGGTCTTCATAGATGGGCTGTGCATCAAATAAACAAACAACCTGGTCGCCATTTATATTTTTAAACTTTAACTCTTCATTTTCGAACTTTTCTTCTTGATTTAGAACACGATTAAAATAGTGACCGGTTAATTCTGAATTTAAAATGCTTTTTCCGATAACAGAACGTTTACTTCGATTTGATATCTCTTGGGCAAAGTTATTAAACTCTGTTGTAATTCCATTCTCATCAGTAATTACAATTCCATTTCTAGTTCTACTTAACATAATTTGATTCATAATATTAAGCTTTCTATTTTGCTTACGTAATAGCAACTCTCTTTCAATTGAATCGACCACTTGAGAAAGCATCGTCAAGAAGAGAGGGTTTTGGAACACAATCGGCATCATGACACAAACGCTACCTAATAAGTTATCTTCATCTGTATAATGGAAGGCAGCACCGTAGCAAGCAATTTCAAATAGAAATTTGTGGTAGTGACTTTCACCAATTAAACTAATCGGATGTCTTTGTTGGAGAGCAAGACTTATCACATTTGTCCCAGTATCCTCTTGGGTAAAAAGACTTCCTTCTCTAATGCCAAAATGCTCGACAGTTTGTTTAATGGTTTCATCACCGACCATATCTAACAGATGCCCTTCAGCATCAGATATTACGATTAGAATAGGTGTACCTTTAAGGGAATCTAATAGTTTATTAGAGAAATAGCTAACAACAGACAAAATCTCCGTGTAAGCCTTTCTTTTAAGGAATAATTCATGATCAGTCATAAACACTTTTGGTGAGGCAATGATATTCGGATCCATTCCACTTTCCTCACACAGTTTTTTAGAGGCAGTTATAAACTCTGGCTCTTGTAACATCAATTTCAGTTCACCTCACAAAATTCGACAATTTCCTATAATACTATAATATCTCTATTTATAGTACATGTCACCACCAATAACAGGGGAAAGTCCCTAAATGCTGCATAATTCTACAAAAACGGACAGTGGTAATGTATGGTAATATAGTTCCTTTTTACCAATATTGTTATTTGTTTTAAATTATTGTATGGGAAATAGTCGTATAGACCTAGATTGTATTTTGAAATTTTTAATGTTTTTTTCCGTTAAAAAAAGCCAGCTCAATGAACATGGCTCTTAAGGTGTTAATATAGGTTGTTAACTTCCATAAATACTTTGCTTTTTCGCATTTCCTAAAATTTCACTAGGTGTACCTGTTTTTGTTATCTTGCCTTGATCCATCACGATAATATGATCAGCTAAGGCTGCTGCATCTGATTGATCGTGAGTGACAAAAATAGATGTAATATTAGCTTTCTTTATGATGCTGCGTAGGTCCTCGCGAATTTGCACCTGTAGATCTGCATCAAGGTTACTGAATGGTTCATCGAACATGATTAGCGAAGGATTTGGTGCAATTGCACGAGCAAGAGCAACACGTTGCTGCTGGCCACCACTTAGCTCGTAGGGATATCTTTTTTCATACCCCATTAAACCAACTAGTTCCAGAACTTCCTTTAAACGCTGTAACTTATCTTGTCTACTCATTTTTCTTAAACCGAATTTCACATTATCCGCAACATTCATATGAGGAAATAACGCATAATCTTGAAATACCAAGCCCACCCCACGTTTCTCAGGTTGGATAAAGTACGAATCACTTACCATGGTGGTATCTCCAATAATAAGTGACCCACTACAGGGAACTTCAAGACCAGCAATAACTCGTAGAATTGTACTTTTTCCACTACCACTTCTACCAAGGATCGAAATAAGCTCACCTTTATTAATACTAAGATTAATATTCTCGAGAGTTAATGCCTTAGCATTACGATATTTAAAGTTAATATCCTTTAGCTCAATAAACATAATTCCGATCTCCTTTCTGTGGGACGAGGGGACAGGTACAGTGTCCCAATCCCTGGGACACTGTACCTGTCCCTATGTCCCTAATCTAGCTCCAGCGCTTTTTACTACTTTTCTATGATTCGGTGGAATACTACGATTGATAGGCTACTTAGTAAGATGATGAGGAGGGAGGCTAAGGCGGCCTCTTGAATCATTTCATCATTTGCATACTGAAATGCCTTTGTTGCTAGCGTATAGAAGTTAAAGGGCTGTAGCAGTAGTGTTAATGGTAGTTCCTTTAAAATGTCGATAAACACGAGGATAAAACCTCCAAACACTGCACCCTTTATCATACGAACGTCTACCCTGAAGAAGGATTGTGTGATGTTATGTCCGAGCATTCGTGAAGCTTCTGTAAATGTTGTCCCAACCTTATCAAATCCGGCTTCTACTGAGTTATAACCTATAGCTAGAAAACGAATAATATAGGCAAATATGAGCATGACGATGCTGAGGCTAAGTATCAAAGTAGGCTCTAACCCAATCATTTCATAGAAGGTAAAGAGATGGTGATCTAAAGCAATAAATACGGTTAATACGCCAATCGCAATAATGGTGCCTGGTATAGAATAACCAAGCACAGTGACCTTTGAGAGTAATTTTGCTGTCACACTATGTGAGAGACGACTAAAATTAGCAATGATTAATGAAATGATTATAATGATAGCTGCAGAAATACTAGCAACAAACAAAGAGTTCCAAACTAGTGTTAAGAAGTCAGGACTTATAATGCGCTCATAGGTCATGAACAACCAATAAATGAGCTGTAATAAAGGAATAACAAAACCTAATGAAAAAATGGTGAAGGCATAACCAAACAGTAACCACCCCTTCCATTTCGGGAGAATATATGGTTGAAGTGGCCGTACCTTTGTAGTGGAGAAGCTGTACTTTTTTCTACCTCTCGCTATTTTTTCAAAGACTAGAATAATGACGACGATTGTCATTAGAACACCCGCAAGCTTAATAGCTGAATCTAGATCTCCCATTCCGAACCAGGCTTGGAAAATGGCAGTACTAAAGGTCTGAATGCCAAAAAACTTTACCACACCATAATCATTTAGAACCTCTAATATGACTAAGCTTACTCCACCAATAATGGCAGTTCTACATAGCGGTAAGACAACTCGGAAAAACACACCAATCGAATTACTTCCTAGTAATCTTGCATTTTCAACAAGGGCGGAAGACTGATTCTCTAAAAATGCTTTTGTTATGATGTAGACATAAGGAAATAGGAATGCAGTAAAAATAAAGATGGTTCCTTGCATGGTCATAATATCAAAGTATTTTTGATCCACCTTAATCCCAAAGGAATTTCGTAGAGTAGATTGTATAATTCCGGTATAATTCAACATCCCATTGTAGGTATATGCACCAATATAAGGTGGAATTGCCAATGGTAAGATCAGTCCCCACTTAAAAAACCTTCTAAATGGAAATTCATAGACTGATGTAATCCATGCTAAACTTACTCCAATAAGTATAGTGAATAGACTTATAAAGATGATGAGAATAAGGGTGTTTTGAATATATTGAGCAAGTAAAAACTCTTGAATGTGATACCAGTTTTCGTTCGGCTTAGAGAAAAATTTAACTCCGATGGATAGGGTAGGAAGAAGCAGGATTCCAATCAATAGCAGGCTTAAAACTGCCCAGTTGTTATATTGCATTTTTATATTACGTACTAGCAGTTTCAAGTGCATTACACATCCTTCTTGTAGTTTAAAAGACTAATTGCCGTATCATTATTAAATGATACGGCATTTTTTGAATAGCTTTATTGTATTACTTCCAGCCTACTTCATTATAAAGTTTTACAGCATCAGCGTTCTTTTCACCAAGAATCGTCATATCGATTTCTTGTGTTTTGAATTCGCCCCATGATTTTAATGTTTCAGAAGCTTCTACACTAGGGTTAGCAGGGTACTCGTTATTTCCTTCTGCAAAAGAACCTTGTGCTTTAGCACTTGTCATAAATTCAATAAACTTAACTGCGTTTTCAGTGTTTTTAGCGTGCTTTAGTAGACCAATTCCACTTACGTTTACGTGAGTTCCATTTGTATCTTGGTTAGGGAAGAACACACCAACCTGTTCAGCAACCTTTACATCTTCAGGATCTGTAGAGTTGATTAATCTTCCTACATAGTACGTATTTGAAATGGCTACATCACCTTCACCTGCAACAACTGCCTTAATTTGGTCAGTATCGCCACCTTTAGGCTCTCTTGCCATGTTTGCTACAATTCCAGTAGCCCATTCCTTTGCCTTTTCCTCTCCATTTAACTCAAGGAAAGAAGCTAGTAAAGATTGGTTATAAATGTTTTCAGAAGAACGGATTAAAACTTTTCCTTGCCACTTTGCATCTGTTAAAGCTTCATAGGTTGATAGGTCACTAGGATTCACACGGTCTTTCGAATAAACGATCACACGAGCGCGCTGTGTTAAAGCTACCCATTGATTATCAGCATCACGAAGCTTAGCTGGGATGTTACTATTTACAGTTTCGCTTACAATTGGTTGGAATAAATCTTGTTCTTTAGCTCTATGTAGGTTCCCTGCATCAACTGTGATAAATACATCACCTTGAGTAGCTTCACCCTCACGTGTAAGACGTTCCATTAATTCATCGCCTTCACCTTTGATTACATTTACTTTAATACCTGTTTCTTCAGTAAAAGCCGCATAAATGGCATCATCAGTATCATAATGACGAGCCGTATAAAGGTTTAATTCACCTGGATCTTCCTTCGTTTCTTCAGTAGCAGCAGTAGTTTCTTCAGTCTTAGTTTCTACCTTTTCTTCTGCTGGTGTTGCTGTCTCTTCAGTGCTTGAGCAACCTGCCAGTAAACTAAATACTAACAATAGTGCAAACACAGAACTCCATAAAAATGATGACTTCTTCATTGGTACACCCCTTAATCCTTTTTGTATTGATAACAATTATCACTATCACTTTTATCACTATAAATGAGAATGATTATCTGTGTCAATAGATTATAATAAAAATTTGTTAGGTTTTTTATAAATAAAAAAGTATTACCAAAAAAGTAAATTTTTGTAGGTATTTAGTAATGTTGTGTAATTGATTATATCTACTCATTTTTAAATGGGACAAAGGGACAGGTACAGTGTCCCAATTTTAATCCTTAAAGACCCATATATTATAAGTCAATAAAACATGTTAACCCAAAATTCGGATATCCTATCCCTAGGAGGTGTTCTATGAGATTTTGGGTTCTTTTTTTGTTCATGATCATTTTTAGTCCGCTAACGTCAGTGTCAGCTGAAGCACCAATAAAGGCTGTATTTATTCGAGATCAACAGCTTTGGTTGGTGGAAGGAGAACAAGAAAGTCAGCTCACAAAGGGTAGGAATGTTAGCTCGCCTAAATGGTCATATGATGGACGATTTATAGCCTATTTAGACCGTGATGATCAGACCTACTTGTTTGTGTATGATACGAAAGAGAAAATGAGCTACCAGCCTTATGAAACAATCCAAACTAGGGATTTTCAATGGTCTCCTGTTTCTAACCAACTTGCTTACAATGCTGGTGGGGTGTTAAACGTAACAAGGACAAAAAATAGTCGTCCTGAAGGATTTCAAAATGTTTCCCTAGGCACAGGTGATTTTGTGTGGCTTCCAGATGGAAAGGGTTTTATTATTTCCTCTCAGGCGAGCTTGAGACCTACTGGATGGGGACCGATTCACTTATATAAAGTTCCCATTGATGCCAACCTTGATGGGAGTAAGGTGAAGCCATTTTACACGATCGAAACCAATGAGACTGATTTATTTGCGATAAACGCTGCATATTTTAAGTGGAGCCCAGATTACAATTGGTTGAGCTTTATTGCTATTCCAACTGCTTCTTGGTCTGCAGATAGCAATACGTTATGTGTGTTATCTAAAGAAGCAGCAAAGTTTCAAGCAGTCGGTAAAATGCTTAACAATGCAGACTGGTTTAAATGGTCACCATCTGAAACGAAATTAGCATATATCTCAGGTGAAGGAAGATTTTATGTGGAGGATAAGAAAGCAACAATTGCTGACATCCCAATTTCACATCAACAAAGGGAATATACCCCCAATGGATTTGTTGACCTTGGCATAGATTGGTTTTCCAAAGATGAAATCATCGTTGCTCGCGCAAAAGAAAATAAGCAGTGGGATGAAGGGCCAGTGCCGATTATGTATACAAGCTTATATGCTATTGATTTGAAAACGAATAAACAGACTCAGATTACTTTTCCGAAAAAAGGTGAAATGGATAGGAGTCCTCAGGTAATTGGCTCAAACATAACTTGGTATCGTAACACAACTAACCAAGATATTGGAGATGTATGGATTCAGCATGGATTAATGGGTAAATCAAAGATTTGGCTTGAAAATGTAGCGGGAGACCCGGTGTTTTTTCATAAGAAATAAATAGGGACGTGCTACGTCTTCGTTTTTTACAAAAAAACTTAGCTTACATTGAATGTGATTTAAAGTTTGGTAATTTCTAATAATTAAAGAAATTCAAAATAAAGAAAAACTATTTACCCTCAAAAGTAGTAGTTATTGGAAGTTTAGGATATACTAGTTAGAAGGGGATAAACCCTGGGTCTTCTGGTGCTCATTCTCATTGGCAGAAGGCGAGACCACAATGGAAGGGGACCGAACATGACAACAAGTATGGTATATCAGGCTCAAGCAGGAGATGGATTTAAAGAAAAATCCGTAAAAAGAACAAATTCGTTTTTTAACACACTCGAGGAAGCTGTGTCAGAAGCTTTAGCTTTAAAGGAAAAAATGGACACTACCTATAAGAATAAAATCGAGTGGGATTACAAAATGAAAATCACGAGTTCACAGAATAAGATGAAAATCTTAAAAGGTTATCTTGCCGGTGACAAAAAGTCAAAAGCATTTTACCTGCAGATCAAATTAGTTGAACTTCAAGAAGAATTTGGTGTAGTAGCACCCAAAAAACCAAAAAAGATTTCAGTAAAAGATAAAAAAGTAATGACGAACGTTACGAAGGTTTCTATATAATTTTTACATAAAAAAGTGAAAACAGCCTATGTTTTTGCTTTTTTTATGG
Organism: Bacillus mesophilus; assembly: GCF_011008845.1. Lineage (GTDB taxonomy): Bacteria > Bacillota > Bacilli > Bacillales > SA4 > Bacillus_BS > Bacillus_BS mesophilus. Next base: position 92,000 of record NZ_JAAIWM010000006.1, read on the forward strand.
GAATTTTTCGGTAAAAAAGTAACATTATTCCCTTTAGGGACAAGGTTCCTGTCCCCCTGTCCCATTTAACTGGGCTAAATTGTTACATACTATATTTGCTTATCTGAGGTATATCTGTTATTCTAAAGAAGAATTATTTTTGTTCGGTGTGGTAGGGATGAATAAAGTATTTAAACTTTTCGCCTTTGATAACTAATTGAGCAATTATAGTAATAAATGTGGACTAAGATCCACCCAGGAGGAAACAAGCATGCAACAAGGTACAGTAAAATGGTTTAACGCAGAAAAAGGTTTCGGATTTATCGAAGTTGAAGGTGGAGAAGACGTATTCGTACATTTCTCAGCTATCCAAGGCGAAGGATTTAAATCTTTAGACGAAGGGCAAAAAGTTTCATTTGACACAGAAAAAGGTCAACGTGGACTTCAAGCTACTAACGTTAACAAATTATAATTTGTTAGAAAAAGGACTCACTTTGTGAGTCCTTTTTTCTTTTGGTTTTAAAAAAGGTAATTATGCTAGTCATAATTACCTTTTGTTGTATCTTAAAGGCTATAATAGGTATGGAGGTTTTATAAATGAATAAAGATAATTCACAGAAATATATATACACATATGCATCACGAAGGGAAGAGGTTTCCCTATGTGCGATGGAGTTACGTGCATTTTTTGGAAAAGAAGCCAAGATTGACTCTCATATAGTGGAAAGTACGATTAAAATAGATCCAAGTCGAAGCCCTTTTATTAGGGAGCGAATTGATGTGTGGTATGAAGGAGATTCATTGGAGAGTCTTCGTGAGCAGGTGAAGAACGTCCCCTTTTCCGAATCCACTTTCAAGGTAATGTATATTAAAGATGAGAAAATTTCAGATTCTGAAAAAACAGGTCTTGTTGAACGTCGCAGGATCGAGCGAGAAATTGGAATGTGTATACAAGGTGAACCAGACTTGGAGAAGCCAGAGAATATTTATGGAGTGATAGTGGTAGAAGGTCGCTGGATCTTTGGTAACTATCATAAAAGTGAGCAGGTATGGTTACATCATCAACAAAAGCCAAATGACTATTCGACCGCACTGAATACACGTGTAGCAAGAGCTGTAGCCAATATTGCAGTTCCTGATCCAGTTGGAGTAAAAGTGATTGATCCTTGTTGCGGTATAGGGACAGTAGTGGTCGAAGCATTGTCGATGGGAATTGATATTGTAGGAAGTGATGTTAATCCGCTAGTTCTACCAGGAGCGAGGGAAAACATAGCTCATTTTGGCCTAGCGTGTAACATTGCAAAAAGGGACATCAGAGAAGTAACGGAGCAATACGATGTGGTAATCATAGATATGCCGTATAATTTATGTTCAGTTATTAGTAAGGAAGAGCAGCTAGAAATGCTGCAAAGTGCAAACCGAATCGCAGATAAACTGGTAGTCGTAACCATTGAAGATATTGATTCTTTAATAGCTGAGGCTGGCTTTCAGATAGAAGATCGTTGTGAGTTGAAAAAAGGAAAGCTAGTTAGACAGGTTATTGACTGCAGGAAGATTATAAAATAAATAATAAATCCCGAAGTGAATCCAATCCGTTAAAGGAGGTTATGAGATGACTGTTGAATTAATAGTGGATAGCCAATCTGAGTTAGCAGAAGGACCAAGTTGGGATGAAAAGGACAATAAGTTATATTGGGTTGATATTGTGGGGAAGAAATTTTATCGGTATGATCCTCTAACGGGAATTAATACAGCAGTCCAAAGTGATCAACTAGTTGGAGCCATTGCGCCAAGAAATAACGGTGGTGTTATTTTAGCTCTTCAAAATGGTTTTTATTTTTATGATTATGAACATCAGCAATATGAAAAAATACATAACCCTGAAAGTCATATAGAACATAACAGGTTCAACGATGGAAAATGTGATCCTGCAGGTAGATTTTGGGCAGGAACGATGGATGGTAAAGGTGCTAATGGTAAAGGTTCACTTTATGTACTTCATAAAGACCTAAAGGTAGAGAAGAAATTGGAGAATGTAACAATATCTAATGGAATGGCATGGTCTCCTGACTACTCAAAGATGTATTATATTGATACGCCAACACAACAGGTTGTCAGTTTTGACTATAGTTTACAAACAGGCCATATTGATAACCCTCAAGTTGTGATTACTTTTCCAGAAGGAGCAGGATCTCCTGATGGGATGACAATCGATCAGGACGGAATGCTCTGGATTGCTCATTGGAGTGGCTATGGCATTTCAAGATATAATCCGACTAGCGGAAAACAAATTGAATTTATTTCAATTCCTTCAGCCAACGTGACGTCTTGTTCATTTGGAGGAGAGAACCTAGATCAACTGTATGTGACTACGGCAAGAATCGGTACTAGTCAAGAAGATCTGGAGAAGTACCCACATGCAGGTGGGCTATTTAGGTTGAAGATGAATATTAAGGGTAGTAAAACGTTTCAATTTAATGGGTGAGTTGAGAGAATAATAGATAATATAGTGATTTTTTTTATAAACCTAACCCTAGGAAATTAAGTAAGAGGAAAATGCTCAAGAATTTGAGCATTTTTTTCATTACAAAATCTATAAAGTTTTTAAATCATAATGATCTAAAGCCTCATTTACAAAATCAAGATCATAGATCTTCTTGTTTATACAAAACTGAACGACTAAATCCCCAGTATCACTGTCAGACAATGAATACCCACCAACAGCTAACCAATCTTCTGTCTCCTCCAGATTGAGTTCAAGAGCCAACGCTAATAAAATCATTGTATTTTTCCCAGGTCGATAACTTGGATTAGATCGGATTTTTGAAAAATGTCGACGATCAATTCCAGCTTTTTTATAGACTTCTGTATCACTTACTCCCCTTTGATCAATCAGCTTAAATAGAAGCTGACTAACGGTTTCCTTTCGTTTTGTGTTAATAAAATCATCTATTTCACTGTGATAGACCTCTTCGTTAATACTATAATCCATAGACTTTGCTTCATTAAAACTAAACAGAGGGGCATTTATATGAAGGTGAATAAACTCCTCTAGTTCTGTAAGGATTCTTTGATCTAACATGAAGTCTGCCTCCCTGTAAAATGTCGCTTTGCAGGCGACCATAAAATGGTTGTGGTTAGTTACTATTATACTATCAACACAATTAGAGAGGATGACTAAAATGAACAAAAACGTAACAGAGATTATTTTCCTACTTGATCGTAGCGGTTCCATGTCTGGACTTGAAAGTGACACAATTGGAGGATTCAATTCCTTTATAGACAGACAATGTAAGTTAGAAGGAGAGACCTTTCTAACAACCGTGCTCTTTGATGATCGATACGAGGTGTTATGGAATGGAGTTTCTGCAAAAAATAGGAGACTAACAGAAAAGGAGTATAGTGTAAGAGGCACCACTGCCCTTTTAGACGCAGTCGGTAAAACCATTTTAGAGGTAGGGCAAAGGCTAAAGAACACTAGTGAGGAATGTAGACCTGGAAAAGTGATTTTTGTTATCACGACAGATGGAATGGAGAATGCTAGCACTGAATTTACGTATAAGAAAATAAAAGAAATGATTCAGCATCAACAGCAGAAGTATAGCTGGGACTTTATATTCCTAGGTGCCAATATCGATGCCGCAGAAGAAGCCGAAAGTCTAGGAATCGAAAGAAGTGCAGCCTATAACTTCGAAGCCTCAACTGAAGGAGTAGAAAAAATGTATGAGATGATTTCCGAAACCGTCTCAGAGAAAAGAATCGGGACGAGGGTACCTTTTCCCACTGACGAAGCTTTCTAATCTGGGACAAGGTGCCTGTCCCTATGTCCCTATGTTAAAATAAACCTATCAGTTTATTAGATAGAGGATTAGGTTAGGGGTAGAGGTATGGGGAATTCGTCTCTGTTTGAATTTGTTGAACAGTTTTCTAGTGAGTTAGGAGAGCTGGCTACTCGTATAGAAGCGCAGTTATTTAGTCAGCCACAGGCAGTTTTAATTCAGGCACGTTTATATAGTGAAGAGCTTGTAAGGCTTATTAGCAAAGAGGAGGGGATTGAAGAGGTATATCCCCTTAAAGCTTATGAACGAATTCATAAGTTATATCGACAAAGTTTAATTGAGGAAGATCTTTATATGAAGCTCGAATGGGTGAGAAAGAAAGGAAATAAGGCTGCCCATGATGTGAGTGAAAGTGATGTAATGGACGCTATTCAGGTACATAAATATTTATTCGAAATGAGCGTTTGGTATATGCAGGTTTATGTGAGTTATGATTTTGAAGCTCCTGTATACGCTCTTCCTACTAGAGCTGGTTTGGAAACAGAAATCCCTTCTCATAAGATAGATGAGATAATTAAACCGTATCTAGAACAAACCTTGCAAAAATATGATGATATGTGGACAGAAGTGCAGGAACAGCTAGCTTTATTAAAGGCAGATAAGGAGAATGCTCAAGTCACCAATAATCTAAAGGGTCTTTCTCCTAAACAAGAATTAAAAGAAGCAGCAATTAGCAAGGAAAGAGAAAATATAAATCGATATCGCATTTTTACAAAAAGCAACTTCATGCTTACTAACGAATCCTTAAAGGCTGCAGAATTTGAGCATAAGCTGACGGGAGAGGTCATTTACCTGTTACGCAATAAAGAACTTAGTATTATGCTGAATCCAAATAGTATTGCAGATTCTTTTAAAAGTGAAGAAAGAGAGCGTCATAGTACTGCCTTGAGACGTTTTCCTAAGAAAATTAATAAAGGTCAGACTCCTACAAGTTACGGTTATTTATATAAATTTCAAAACGAGGAAGAGCTACTTGATTTTTTAAAAGCTTTATCATAACTGCTTTAAAACAAAGAAAAACAGATAATACTAGTAAAATAAGAATGGTAGCAAACCTTAGTAAGGAGACAATATGAATAACTATAAATTAACAATTCAGTACGATGGTGGCCGATATAAAGGTTGGCAAAGACTTGGTGATAACGACCAAACGATTCAAGCAAAAATCGAAAATGTTTTATCTGAAATGGTAGGTACAAAGATTGAAATCATCGGAAGTGGTAGAACCGATGCGGGTGTACATGCCCTAGCTCAAGTTGCTAACTTTAAGAGTAGTGATAGTAGATCGGAAGCTGAGATTAAAAAATATTTGAATCATTACTTGCCTCAGGATATAAGTATTGTGGATGTGTCGTTAACACATGAACGTTTTCATTCAAGATATAATGCGAAGGCGAAGACATACTTATATAAGATTTGGAACGAAGAATATACGAACCCGTTTATGAGAAAGTTCAGTATGCATGTTGAAGAAAAATTAGATGTATCTATGATGAAGAAAGCTGCTAAGCATTTTATTGGAGAACATGATTTTACGGCTTACTCCAATGCAAAGTCTAAGAAAAAGTCAATGGTAAGGGAAATCTATTCTATTACTATAGAAGAGAACAGTGGATTCCTAGATATCAGAATTAATGGAAATGGCTTTTTATATAATATGGTCAGAAAGATTGTCGGAACGTTAATTGAAGTAGGGCGTGGAGGAATAGAGGCAAATAGTATACCTGAAATACTTCAGTCCAAAGAACGAGTTCAAACCGGTGGTCTAGCAGAACCAGGTGGATTATATTTAGAGAGTATAGATTTTGAATAAAATGAAACCCCCTCAGTGACCTGAGGGGGTTTTAGTAATCGGGAAAAGGAGCCGATCCCACTATGAAATGATGGCAATGATACCTTCTTCGTCGTCTAGCTCTAGTTTGATACCTGAGAATGGGTCTCTGTTAAGGTACTCTTCTAGCCAAAGACGAAGGGCTTCAATGATGTTTGCTGTTATTAATATTTGATTGCGGCCGCCTACGTGTGTTTCTGCAGAGAAGCCACCGTGGTCATCATCATAGAAAAGTTCAACTTCGACTTCTTCTGGCTTTACTTGCTTTTTGCGGGCAGTGTAGACGCAAAGAGCATTGATGATATCCTGTTCAGATATTTTTAGCTTTGCCATGGATTTGCATCCTTTTTCTTCTTATCTGCAAATAGCTTGAAGATTTTACGAATGATAACAAAGAGTGCAACGATTGCGAGCACATTGATCATAAAGCCAAGAATCGATCCTAGTATTCCCATGTTAGCAAAGAGACTACCAAAAAGAAGTCCTGCAAGTCCACCAAGCATTAGGCCTTTCATTAGTCCGCCAGACATGAAACCACCTTTATTGGCAGGTTTGGTCGTTGCTGAATTAACAGATGAATTTTCTTTCTTATCTACGGTTGAATCATTTGTTGTATTATTGTTATTATTAAAGTTTTTCTTTCCTGATTTATATCTTTTTGCTTCTGCTGTTGATACATCATCTTGGAACACAAAGTTCCCAACAGGTGTTAATAAAAGGACGATTGCGATCATAACGGCTGCTAGCTTTTTCATTGTTGGTTTCCTCCATTTATAGTTGGTTTATTTAATCTTAATAGAAATGAGCATATCTAGTGTTGTGATAAGCTTCAGCAATCACCGCATACCTCCCCTTTATATAAAAAACCTCTACCACCTAAGGATGGTAAAGGTTAAAATATCAATTATTATCCCTTTACCAGATTGGCAAAGGTCTCGCAAACAACATGATGTTGCCAGTTAAGCCGGTGATGAATATGCACCACGGAATGACGACATAACTGTTAGCTACTCCCCTTTGGAGTATGAAGTTGTAGGACAGCGTTTTCTCTCGCTGTGACTTTATACTACTATAAGATATGTTTATCGTCAATTATAGTATAGATACAATAACCCACTGTAGATGTGTGGTCGTGTTAGAGAATTTAGTAACAGATTGTATATATTGGAGGAGATGTTTTGGATACGGTAACACATACCCTGTTTGGGGCTGGAATTTACCAGGCAACGAAAAAAGAGGAAATGACCAAAAGGGAAAAGTATGCCCTGCTTTTTACATCTATAGTAGGTAGCCAGATACCTGATATCGATATTGTTTCCCAGCTATGGGATCAAGAAGGCATGTATCAAATGTGGCATAGAGGAATTACCCATTCGATTTTGTTAGCTCCCATTTGGGCACTAGTCATATATTGGTTAGTTAGAGTTTTGTTTAAGGTAAACCACCGTCATTATTTCTTTATTGCGATGATAGCGGTTGCTATACATAATAGTTCTGATGTACTCAATGCGTGGGGAACTGGTTATTTTGAGCCCATTTCTGATGTTAGATTAACTCTAGGTACGATCCCAATCATTGATTTCGTTATTTGGACGATTTTCTTGGTGTCTTTTTTATTGAAGCGCTTTTCTAGAATCCGAGCTACGACTATATTTCGCTATGCTTGGCTAGCTATTGTTTTACACATTGCGCTTCAGACTGCTCAAGGAATGGCGATCCTTCATGATGTTAAAACACAGTATGAGGAAGTGACCTTATCTGCCGATTTTATTCCTTGGCAATACACTGTGGTTGGTAAAAATGGAAATGAAGTAGATTTAGCTCTGGGCACATTATGGTCAGGAATAGAAGTGCATACTACCCTGTATTCAGACGAGGAAGCAGACTTAGAAGCATTATTTGCCAGTAAGCCAGAAGCGGAAACACTCACCAAATGGAGTCCGTTTGTAGTGGTTGTAAACGATGACAACCAACTGGGTGTATTTGATCCGAGGTTTTATATAAATGGAGAATCCTTTTTATATATTTATATTGATAAATAATGAATTAGGGTTATCTATAGTTTTGCAGCGTTAATTAGACCTACCAAAAGCAGAAGCCGTAAAATGGTTTACTATCGCTGAAGGAAGGTTTAAATGGTGAGTTTTGCCTGTAACTAAAATCATTAGAAAAAAATCTTTTAAATCAGTTTTTAAATGTAAGTTATTGACATAATCAATCATTTTATGGTATTAAAATAGTGTGATTAGCACTCTTGTGTTAAGAGTGCTAAAATATAATTAGGTGAAATTACATAAGTGAAAGGAGAACTAATAATGGCAAAGAAGCAGTTTAAAGCAGAATCAAAACGATTATTAGAAATGATGATTAACTCAATCTATTCACAGAAGGAAATCTTTTTACGAGAGCTAATTTCTAATGCCAGTGATGCTATTGATAAAATCTACTATAAGGCACTAACAGACGAGAAGCTGAGCTTTAATAAAGAGGACTATTATATAAAAGTCGAGGCTGATAAGAATAATAGAACATTAAAGCTAATTGACACTGGTATTGGTATGACAAAGGAGGAGCTTGAGAAAAACCTAGGTACGATTGCAAAGAGTGGTTCTCTAGCTTTCAAAAAAGAAAATGAGTCCAAGGATGGCCATGATATTATTGGTCAATTTGGTGTTGGTTTTTATTCGGCGTTTATGGTGGCCGATGTTGTAACGGTTATAAGTAAGGCGTTAGGAAGTGAAGAGGCCTACAAGTGGGAGTCAAAGGGTACAGATGGCTATACGATTGAAACCCACGAAAAAAGTGATGTAGGAACCGAAATCATCTTGCAGATAAAGGAGAATACCGAGGATGATAGCTATGACGAGTATCTAGAAGAATACCGTCTAAAGGCAATTATTAAGAAGTATTCTGATTTCATTCGTTATCCAATTAAGATGGACATAACTAGTAGTAAAAAAGCCGAGGGTAGTGACTCTGAATATACGGAATACACAGAAGAGCAAGTGATTAACAGTATGGTTCCGATTTGGAGAAAAAACAAAAATGAACTAACTGATGAAGATTATGCAAACTTTTATATGGAAAAGCACTATGGTTTTGATCAGCCTTTAAAGCATATTCATATTAGTGTGGATGGGGCAATACGTTATAATGCGATTTTATATATCCCGGAAAATATTCCGTACGATTACTATTCTAAGGAATTTGAAAAGGGCTTAGAGCTGTATTCTAATGGAGTTTTAATCATGGAAAAATGTTCGGAACTGCTACCAGACTATTTTAGCTTTGTAAAAGGAATGGTAGATTCTGAGGACTTGTCCCTTAACATTTCAAGGGAAATTCTGCAGCAGGATAAACAATTAAAGCTGATTGCGAAAAATATTAAAAATAAAATCGCGAGTAATCTACAGAGCCTTTTAAAGGATGAACGCGAGAAATATGAATTGTTTTATAAGTCATTTGGACGACAGTTAAAATATGGAGTTTACAGTGATTTTGGAAGCAATAAAGATTCCTTGCAAAATCTGTTAATGTTCTACTCATCCAAAGAAAAGAAACTAGTTACGTTAGATGAGTATGTAACAAGAATGCCAGAGGACCAAAAGTATATCTACTATGCTTCTGGTGAATCGTATGAGCGAATTGAAAGACTTCCTCAAACAGAGTTGGTTGCAGAAAAGGGTTATGAGATTCTTTACTTCACAGAGGATATTGATGAGTTTGCCATCAAAATGCTGATGAACTATAAAGAGAAAGAATTCAAATCGGTATCAAGTGGAGATTTGGGAATCGAGGAAAATGATCAGCAAACCGATGAGGAAAAGAATGAAAATAAAGAGCTATTTGAAGCGATGAAAAATAGCTTATCTGGGAAAGTGAAGGATGTACGAGCTTCTAAGAGGTTGCGCTCTCACCCGGTTTGTTTAACAACTGAAGGAGAAGTCTCCATTGAAATGGAAAAAATCCTAAGTGCCATGCCAAACAATGAAAACGTAAAGGCTGATAAAATATTAGAAATTAATATCAATCACGAGGTTTACCAATCATTAAAGGATGCACTTGATAAGGATCAAGAAAAGTTACATTTATATACAAACCTACTCTACAATCAGGCTCTATTAATAGAAGGATTGCCGATTCAAGATCCAGTAGAGTTTACGAATGATATTTGCAAGATTATGGTGTAAGAGAGAGGACTGGCGATGATTCGCTGGTCCTTTTACTGTTCTTAGTAGAGAGGGCGCTGATATTTTGCCGAGTTGCGCCAATATACTGGTATTTTAGCTGATAAAAAGGGGAGGTCGCCGATAAACTCTTGCTATAACTTGATATAGTAAAAAATACGCTGATAAAGGTCCGTGGGAGCCAATCAGTAAGCTAAAAATCCTTTTAAAAGCCAATCTAGTCTATAAAAAAACACCCATTTTCTAATGGGTGCACATTTCTACTTTATCCTTTTTGCCTCAAATATCGCTTATCGTTCATAAATAGACTCCAGAAATAGATGAATCCAGGAAACAGGATCGCGAATCCGATAATATAAGTAATAAAAACGGCTCTAAAGGAGTTTGGATCTGTAAAGGAATTTTGAATGGTTACTTCTGGGTAAACAATATAAGGTAAATGAGCCTTACCATATACATAGCTAGCGATTAAATACTGGATGGTTACAGCAATAACAGAAAGCCTCGGCATACCTCTAAGTTTTTCTCCCTTTTTAAATGGATTCGGAAAGTAGAGTCCAATACCAACAATGATAAAAAATCCGACAGAAATTAGGAGAAGGTGAAAGTCTTCCATCATTCGAGTGTACAGCCAGTTAGCCTCATTTCTTAACGTGAACATGATTAGGAAAGCCATTATTAAGGAAATCGGGCCCAAAATCATGCCATCCCTTAAATATACTTTATAAGCTTCCATCTCTCTCGAAGCTTTTGAATAATCAGCTAATAGAAGCGAGGAGAGAAAAAGTGAGCTAGTAATGGCGAAGCCTATAAAGGCATATTCATTTGGGCTGGTAAAGAGTTTCTCTAGACTTAGGCTTGGCACTCCATTTGTGTACACTAGATAATCACCGTGCGTAATTGGGAGTACACTAATTAATAATCCTGGAATAAGAATTCCGGTTATACCGGAAATATAGGTTAATGGCTTTTTGTATTCAGTTGCAATATTTGAAAATACCAAGAAAGCACTTCGTAATGCGAGTAACAATAAAATCATGCTGCCCGGAATTAAAAGAATCGTTCCTAGTGTGTAAGCTGCAGCTGGGAAAAGACTATAGACCGCTATGACCAATGCTACGATGAAGGTGTTTGTTACCTCCCATGTTGGTGATAAATATCGATTGGCGATATTGGTAGCTTTTGTTTTCTCTCTATTAATATAGACCATTGACCAAAATCCTGCCCCAAAGTCCATGGTTGCCATGACTGCATAAATAAATACAAATCCCCAAAGGACTGTAATTGCAATTAGCACATCTGCCATTCTCTTTGCCTCCTATGAGTTTGAACTAAATAATGGTTTTGACGGATTGGAAGCACGTTCAAGATCATCCAATACAGTATTCTTTCTAAAGTAATATAAAAGAACAAAAACGACTGCAAAGCCCAAAATAACATAGACAGCGATAAATAATAGGAACAGGGGCAATAGATCTGTTGCTGTAGTAGAGGCAGCAGCGGTTGATAGAATTCGATAAATAACCCAAGGTTGACGACCAGAGCATGCAACAATCCATCCAGACTCTATGGCGACAATAGCAAGTGGACCTGTTGTCACTAAAAGACCCAAAAACCATTTGGGATAACGGTCCTTCTTCAAAAACTTTCGCCATACTAATGCAGCGATTGGAATCATAATGAGTAAGGTACCAATTAACACCATTACGTTAAATAGAGTATGAACAAATAAAGGTGGCCAAAGCTCTTCAGGGAAATCATTGAGACCAATGACAACGGTGTCGAAGCTGTCTCCGGCTAAATAACTTAATGCCCAAGGAATTTCAATACCCCATTTGACAGTTTGGGTTTCCCGATCCGTAAATCCGCCAATTGCTAGTGGAGCATGTGATTGTGTTTCAAATAAACCCTCTGCAGCAGCTAGTTTTTCTGGTTGATATTTATGTAGGTACTGAGCAGATTCGTGTCCGTTTGTTGCGGTTAAAAAAGCAAAAATACCTCCAATAATAAGACTTAGTCTTAATGCTTTTCTGTGGAACTTATACACTCTTGATCCATATTCGTTCCGAAGCATTTTAAAAGATGCTACAGATGCTACAACGAATGCCCCCACTACATAGGCTGATAGTCCAACATGTGTAGCTGTTACAAAAAAGCTTGGGTTAAAAAACGCTGCCCATGGATCAATATCAACATACTGTCCGTCTACATAGTTAAACCCAGCGGGAGTACCCTGCCATGCATGTACGTTGGTAATGAGTACAGCAGAAGCCAGTGCACCAAGTGCAACGAGAGTTAAGCTTACAATTCTCATCCATGGTGCAATACGTTCTGCCGCATACACATAAATGGACATGAATAGGGCTTCCACAAAAAATGCGTAAATTTCAATTTGAAACGGAAGCGGCATAACACGAGCGACGACTTCTAAAAATCCGGGCCATAATAATGAAAGTTGAACCCCAGCTATCGTTCCCGTTGGAATCCCAACACCAAGAAGAACAGCAAACGCCTTTGTCCAGCGTTTTGCCATGACAGCATAATCCTGGTCCTTTGTTTTCTGATAGAGAAGTTCTGCTGCTAAAATCATGAGCGGAAGTCCTACTCCAATAGTGGCAAAAATAATGTGAAAAGCCATTGTGGTACCAAATAGGGAGCGTGCTATTACTAAATCATCCATAATCATTTTCGTCCTTTCAGGATTTCATCATATTTCCATATCATCTCCAAATTGGAATCTTATATGTAAAAAATGACATAGGCCAAAAAGTAAAATAAAAAAACGACAAGTAGGCACTTGTCGTTTTGGGTTAATCTGTTTGAGGAATTACATGTTGATAATAGTTTGTTTCGAGCATTTTGGCTGAGTAATAAAATTTTTGGTTAATAGTATGAGAGATGAATTCAATATAACCCTCTTCAATAGATTCTCCCTTGTGTGGAGTAAATTGTTTCGTGACTGAGTTGTATGTACCTTTATTCGTAAGAAAGCTTCGATCCAATAATGGAACAATTGGTTCGGCATCAGAAAAAATATCCTGTCCCATTAATAGTCTTGAATCATATTGTAGTCCAAGAAGATTAGATAGAGTGGGAATGATATCTAAACTAGAGCTTAGCTTATCAACGGTCATAGGTTCCATTCCTTTTGTATAAAGAATGAAGGGACTTTTGAAAATTTCAAAGGTAGGTTCCACTGAATGACCAGTCAATTCATCTATCACGACTGGATCTAGTCCATAAGGATAATGATCTGCACTGAGGGCAATCAACGTTTTCTCTGCCACACCAGCTTCTTCAAGCTGTGTTAATAGATACTGTAGCGATCGGTCTAGTTCGATTTGAGTTGCTAGATAGGCTTTTCCTTCTTCAGAGTAAGGAAGATTTTCTACTAGCTTTTTATTTTTGTGGGCCATCATATTTCCGGTAAAATTATATTGCATATGGCCACTCACGGTCATGTAGTAGGCATGGAATTTTTCTTCATTCACATACTCCGAAACAGTCTTCTCAAACATCTCTACATCTGACTCAGGCCAGGTTTTCTTAACGTTTAATCCATTTCCGAGACCTTTGTAGTCATAACCCATATTTGGATGAGATAAATCCCTTCTATAAAACTTATAAGAGTGATTATGGTATGCCTTTGTTATGTAACCTTGTTTTCTTAACTGATTGCCCATGGCAAAAGGTAAATAGTTTTTACTAGACTCTTCAAAGCTCCATACACCAGTTTTGGGTAATAGGCCAATGTTTGCGACGTACTCACCATCGGTTGTACCCACATCCCATAAAGGATTATAAAAGTTAGTAAACTTGTAGCCTTCGTTAACCAGTTTATATAAGGTAGGGGTTACTTCTGGATGAACGGCATAGGGTGCAAAGCTTTCTGCTGTAATAAGAACAAGATTATACCCTTCGTATATTCCTGTAAATTCATTCTTCTTAGTGGCTGGAACGGTTTGTATATATTGATGAATTTCCTGGATAGTCGGATCTTGCTCAGTCGATATTAACTTTTCAAAGTCTATATCCATCGTATTATATTCAACTTTAATAAGTGATTCCTTGCGATCCTCAACTAATTCATCAATTAAAATGGGTGCTAAAGGAGCAGTAACTTCTAGTACTGGCGCTTCCATCGTTGGAGCCCAACCGGTTAGAGAACGTTGAAAATCCAATTGCATCATTGTGATTAAACCCAGCTTTTGAACAGAAAGAATGGAATTATGACTATTAAAATACAAATCATAAGCAGAGTGCTGTTTTTTATCACTAGAGTAAATGATTGCTACACCAACAACATAAGGAAGGATCAGTAAGCAAACAAAAGCAACAGCTGAGAGCTTTGTGAGTCTGTTAAAGGCAAATAACTTTCTACCAATCGTTAATAATATGAGAGCGGGAACGAAGAACAAAGGAACAACCAACCAATTCTCAAGAATCAGCCCCCATATGTCATTCCAGAATTCAAAGATTTGGGTAGCATTTCCTGCTGAATACAGGCTATAGAAATTTCTAAAGGATTGATGATAAATGAATTGACTAGCATACATGAAACCTGTAGAAATAAGTAAAATAAATGCAATGAAAAATCCGGTCTTATTTTTAAAAAGACTAGATACAATAAATAAAAGAATTGCAGTGGTACTTGATAGTAAGAACGGGAGCAAAAAGCGTGATGATGGTGTAAATCCTGTTGAGAACGCTTTCAGTAAAATCTCCATAAAAGAAATGGAAACGATAAAATAAACAAGTAGGGAAATAGATTTATAGGATTTCAATGGAATATCACCTCTTCTTACATATTTTAGTATAACTGACGCTTTTTTGCAGGATAATGTTACGAAAATGATGTAGTAAATATGTTCGAGAATTGAGTCCAGCCATATTGTCCTGTAAAATAAAGTAAAGAATGAATGGAAAAAGGTGTAGAAGATGAAGAAGTACATTGTTGTTGGAGCAGGTATTCTGGGTGCATCCACCGCTTATCACCTAGCAAAAGCGGGTGCTGAGGTTACAATCGTTGATCGTCAAGATCATGGTCAAGCTACTGATGCTGCTGCTGGTATAGTTTGTCCGTGGCTATCCCAAAGAAGAAATAAGGCATGGTATGAACTTGTAAAATCGGGAGCAAGGTACTATCCCGAACTTATTCAGCAGTTAGAAGAATTAGGTGAAACAGAGACAGGCTATCGAAAGGTGGGTGCTCTTAGTTTACATACTGATTATGAAAAGCTTGAAAAGATGGTAGAGAGGGCCCTTAAGAGACGTGAGGATGCTCCTGAGATTGGTGAAGTTACTATATTATCACCTGCTGATACGAAAAGAATGTTTCCTCCATTAGCTGAGGAGTATGGTTCAGTCTTTGTAAGCGGAGGCGCACGAGTGAATGGTAGAGCCTTAAAAGATGCACTTTTGAGTGGCGCAAAGAAGCTTGGTGCGACCTATTTGGAGGGAAATGCAGCGCTTCTTTATAATGATAATGTGATTCATGGAATTCAATTAGAAGAACGGGGAATTGATGCTGATCAGGTACTCATAACTGGAGGTGTGTGGTCTCGAGATTTATTAGAGCCTTTAGGTGTTGAGTTTTTAGTAACGTCTCAAAAGGCACAAATACTACACCTTGAATGGCAAAATGAAGATACAGGTGATTGGCCTGTTGTTATACCACCGAACGATCAATATATGCTTTCTTTTGAAGAAGGGCGAATTGTTATAGGTGCAACACATGAAGATCATGTTGGGTTTGATACAAGAGTGACTGCTGCGGGGATGAATGAGGTTTTAGGAAAGGCGTTAGCTGTTGCGCCAGGTCTTTCTGGTTGCACCATCATGGAGGCACGAGTCGGCTTTCGCCCTTTTACACCTGGATTTCTACCTGTGATAGGTGCTGTTCCAGGATTAGAGGGTGTATTATTAGCAAATGGATTAGGAGCTTCTGGGCTAACAAGCGGTCCTTTTTTAGGAGCTGAGTTAGCTAGACTAGCGTTGGGGAGAGATACGGAATTGGAACTATCTCATTATAGTGTTAGTGGTGCAATTGACAAGTAATGATGGAGGGGAAGATGATGGACTTTATAAAAGAGTTACAGAACTTGCTACCAAGTGACCGTATCTCAACAAATGAGACGATTTTAGAGCAGCATAGTAAGGATGAGTCTCACCATGAACCAGCTACTCCTCAAGTAGTGGTATTTCCCTTACATACAGAAGAGATTAGTAGGATCATGCAAGTTGCCTCCAAGTATCGTATACCTGTTTTTCCGTTTGGTGTAGGTTCAAGCTTGGAGGGACACGTTATTCCATATGGAGGTGGAATAACCATCGACCTATCTTTAATGGATCAAATAGTAGAGATCAGAGATAAGGATTTCTTGGTTAAAGTCCAACCTGGAGTAACACGTTCAAAGCTAAATAAAGAATTAAAGAAACACGGACTGTTCTTTCCGGTAGACCCTGGGGCTGACGCAACGATTGGTGGAATGGCGGCGACGAATGCAAGTGGAACGACATCGGTTCGTTACGGGATTATGCGTGATCAGGTTAGGAACTTAGAGGTCGTCTTAGCAGATGGAACGGTCACTCATACTGGAAATTTAGCATCAAAATCTTCTTCCGGCTATCATCTTAATTCAATGTTTGTCGGTTCGGAAGGAACATTAGGGGTTTTTTCAGAAATAACGCTCAAAGTCTATGGCATTCCTGAGGCAATCATGGCAGCAAGAGCCATTTTCTCGGAGATTGAGGATGCTGTGAATGCAGTTGCTTCCATCCTTCAAGCAGGCATTCCGATTGCTAGATGTGAGTTGGTAGATGCTCGTTCAGTTAAGCAGGTGAATATCTACAGTAAAACTAGTTATCAAGAGAAGCCGACTCTCTTTTTAGAGTTTCATGGAAATAAAGCAGGGTTAGCTCAGGATGTTGAATTTACAAAAGAGCTGTTGGTGGATCAGGGGTGTAGTGATTTTGTTTTTGAAACGGACTCCAAGGCAGTTCAGCAGCTTTGGGAAGCGCGTCACCACTTGGCATATGCGTTTCTTCATGGTTTTCCTAGTCTTGATATGATGATCACGGATGTTTGTGTACCTATTTCAGAGCTCGCTGGTGCAATCATCGATGCTCGCCAGGCGATGGATCAAACTGGTCTTGATGGTGCGATTCTGGGTCATGTGGGCGATGGGAATTTCCACACCCTGCTAATGATTGATAAGTCCAAAAAAGAAGATATAGAAAAAGCTGATCGATATAACGAGCATTTAGTTACCTATGCATTAGCAAGAGGTGGAACTTGTACTGGTGAACACGGGGTAGGAATTGGTAAGAAGAAGTACCAAAAGCTAGAGCATGGAGATGCGCTTAACATTATGTCGGGTATTAAAAAAATGTTAGATCCACAGTGTATTTTAAATCCAGACAAGATTATTGATAAGTATTAAGAGATTAATAGTAAAAGGAGGCTGCTGAAATTCAGTAGCCTCTTCCTTGAATCTTAGTAATTATCTTACTTTCGAAAGTGCCTCGTACAAGTCATTCATATTAACAATACCAAGTTGGATGATTTTTTCTATATATATACTCCAAAGTTTAGCTGTTAATCTAGCGTCTCCTAGAGCGTGATGTCGTTCCACAACAGGGATATCGTGATAGACACAAAGATCTTCTAGCCGGACTAGTTGAAGGTCAGGGTCAGCAATTTTAAATAGAAAGGAAGTATCTAGAATCCGGTGCTTCAAGGGGGTGCGGAATAACTTCCAACTTGAATGCTGAAGAAATGTTTTCTCATGATTGGCGTGATGAGCAACTAGTACAGCATCCTTAGCAAATTCAAAGAATTGAAGAAGTACACTTGATAAATTTGGCGCATTTAAAAGATCTTCTTTTCGAATTCCAGTTAAGTGAGTGAGTTCAGGGGAGAGATCTTCATTATGAAAGACCAGAGAGTAAAACGTATCCTCTTCCTTTATGATTCCTCCATCAACCTTTATTGCACCGATGGATAAAATAACGTCACCTTTATCTGGGAAAAACCCTGTAGTTTCAATATCAAATACAACAGCATTGAGCTTATTTAGAGGTTCATACATAACCTGTTCTTTGCGAATTTCCCTATGAAGCTCGCGAAGAAAGGCAACATTTTGAGGAGATTGTTGTCCCTGCATGCCACTGAGAATACCACTGTTTATTCTTCCATGAATCCCCTTTAGGAGGTGAATAATTGGATTATATGCCACTTTCAATCACCCTTTTTCAATGCAGTTTTGTACAAAGTGATGAAGTCTCACTCCGTCCTTAAGAATCTGCTTTATTAATTTTTTTTCGCTTTGAGTTAATGTTTTGATGGAGAGGTAATGTGACTCTGAATATGAATCGTCTTTCTTATATGAAGCAATTCGGAACTCTAACAATGTTTTAAAGCGATCTTGATAGGGTTTTAATTCCCGATTGTATGTGTCGAGCTTACGGAGACAATCGAATCTTGATAGGGTGGAGCTTTCGTAAATCCCTTCTTTAATGGCGAGTAATCGAATGGCATTGACATAAGGTAAGAAGGCGGCGTGCTTTAAGTCAATTGATCCAGCATAAGGTCCGGTTTGTTGAACATATAGCTGTCCAAATACCCCAACGGATTTTTTGATGTGTCTTATATTATCTAGAAACCTTTGTAACAATCGAGGGTGTTCTAGATTTTGATCAAGAATCCTTTTTTTAAATGCATTAATCATTTTCTTCTTACCAACAAGCACTCTAGCATCATAAAAAATCTGTAGATATCTAATCGAATCTAGACTTTCTTCTAAAGTCCATTGGTTTATCTGGTCGGCCCATCCCGAAAAAGATTTACACCAAATGGGATTTGAGCTCATGACCTTGCCATCGCAATACGGATACCCTAATTGAACTAAACCATTTGAAAGTTTTTCACCAAATGTTAAGAAATAGTTAGTAGCTTCTAATGTATCTGCTTCAAAGACAATCCCGTGATCCTGGTCGCTAACATAACCCTGTTCAAAACGACCAGCACTGCCTAAGACAAACCAGCTAAATTCACATGGGGATTCTCCGTGTTCCTCTTTGTACTCCTTAAAGCACTCCTGGAAAAATGCTATCATTATACTGTCATGGAAGGTGTTCAATTGCTCTGAAGAATGGAATGTATAAATATGCTGTTCCTTCCATTCTTTAATGGCTTTGTAAACTTCATTATTTGCAGTCATAGGTCACTTCCTCTAAATAAAGAAACACAAAAGAGTAACTTTTGTGTTTCCAACATCCTTATGAACTAAATTTTTCGCTTTTTGAATCTAAGAATACTTCAGGATAACCGTAGCTTCCGTGCTCACTCACGTCTAATCCCATAATCTCTTCTTCTTCTGTTACGCGAAGACCTTTTAGGACGGCCTTACAAATTATTAGTAACACGAAGGAAACGATGAATGCGTAAGCTCCAGCAGATACAACTCCCATTAATTGTACGCCAAGCTGTGCGAATCCACCACCGTAAAATAATCCAGGCAAACCAACTGTAGCTAGCTCTGGAGTTGCAAAGAATCCAGTAGATAAGGTTCCCCATACACCTGCTGCTCCATGAACAGACAATGCATAGATTGGATCGTCAATCTTCTTCTTTTCAAAGAATCTCGCGCTATAGAATACTAAAACCCCAGCAATAAACCCGATTAATACAGCTGCCCAAGTATCTACAAATGCGCAGGATGCTGTGATGGCAACAAGTCCTGCTAATGCACCATTTAAAATAGTTGGTACATCTGACTTCCCTAAGACTAACCATGAGATTAGTAACGCAGCAACCGCGCCTGCTCCAGCAGCTAAGTTTGTATTTAATGCAACAAAACCAAAGAAGGCGCCATCAACAGATACTGTGCTACCCGCATTGAATCCAAACCAACCGATCCATAGAATGAGTACCCCTAGTGCAGTATAAACTTGGTTGTGACCGAAAATGTTATTTGCGGAGCCATCTTTATTATACTTACCGATACGAGGCTTAAGAAGAATAGTTGCAGCTAAAGCAGCCATTGCACCTGTTAAGTGAACAACGGTTGATCCAGCAAAATCTTGCTTGCCGTGTTCAGCTAACCAACCGCCGCCCCAAATCCAATGAGCGACTACCGGATAGACAAGTGCAGAGAAGAGGATAGTGAATAGTAGATAAACAGATAACTTTGCACGTTCTGCAAACCCGCCAAGTGCAATGGTAATCGCAATTCCTGAAAAGGCTAGTTGGAATAAGAAGAATACTGAACCAGATAATGCTGCTCCTTCCGAATCATAACCCGAATAAAAGAAATCGGACATCCCAACTAAGAAGTTTGCATTTCCTCCAAAGATAAAACCATAGCCAACTGCCCAGAATACTAGTGAAGCTAATCCGTAGGTGAAGATCGTCTTACCCGCAATATGACCAGCATTTTTCATTCGGGTAGAACCTGCTTCGAGTAGTATAAATCCACCTAACATAAAAATAACAAGAATTGCACTAAGCATGACCCATACACTATTGAGTAAAAATGTAGTATCCAAACCGTTTTCCCCCTAAAAATTTTTAGTTACATCTCATTACAATACATGTTACAAAAACTAACATAACCTCTTGATATCTATAATTTATGCCATGAAGAGGAAAAAGTCAACGAAAAATCTGAAAATTTTATATATTATGTCATATGATATAACATGAAAGGGTTTCCAACCTTGTTGTAATCAGTAAAGTGCTTTTTCAAAAACTTTGGTGCTAGTTAAACTTTAGTTTGGAGGTTTCGATCGTACTTGGCTTAATTAGGTGTTAATTTGAAAAGAGGAAGTCTATTCATGTAAAATGGAATCGCCCTACTAAGGAGAAATTCGGGGTTTGAGATGATTTTCACATGAACAATACGAAAATAGATTTTGTTAAAAAATTTGGTTTTATTGAATAATTTGTCTGTGTCTTAGTTATTAAAATGTAGATTATAGGAAAAGAGTGAAGAATATGTATTTATCGATAAAAGAAACTGCGGAATATTTAGCAGTTAAAGAAAGTGAAATCGTAAAATTAATCAATCAGAGGAAAATTAAATATATTCATGATGGAGAAGGATTCTTGATAAATAAGGATCAGTTTGATACCCATTTGAAACAAGTTGAGAAATATAAAGGCATTGTAGAGGACTTTTTAAGGGAGCCTGTTCCAGAAGATGTGGATATAAAGGATGAGGATTAAAAAAGTACCTATAAAAAATTTCGTCATAGTAGATGTAAGAAAAGATCCCTTGTAGCTTAAATGAGGGACTTGTTTGGATAATGGTCAGAAAAATGTCCTTCCATTTTCGCTTGAGAAGGACATTTTCGTGTTTAAGAGCTAAAATCAATCCTCCTGTGGTCTGCTGAAACAACAACGTAGGTCGATGATCCTTCTTGTGTATGTCCCAAAAGAGTTTAATATTTCCTTCTTATTTTTGTCACATTCTGTTCCTAATTCTGTCACAGCCTTTCTTAGGTGGCTGTGATACAATTCATTTACAGGGAGGTTATATCTTGATCTCCGATGTAAAAGATCTTTTATAGGCCTGACCATTTTAAATAAATAACCTGTTTTTTATGGCAAGTTTGTGAATTGTTGAACAAACTCTCTTTAAGTGTGACATATTTGTGAAAACAATCACAAACTTAATATTTTATTTACAATTATAAATTTCCATGAATATAAGGAGATGAGAATGTGAAGCGAAAAGGATTTATTTCATTCCTATTAATGATGTCTGCAGCATTTTTGCTCAGTGGATGTGAGACTAATCTAGTTGTACTAGAACCTCAAGGTCCTGTGGCGCAAAGTATTGCAGATTTAATTAATTGGTCAATTATGTGGATGCTTCTTGTTGTGGTTGTTGTATTTGGTTTATTTGGTTACATCGTTTGGAAGTACAGAGAAAGACCAGAGAACATGGACTATGAGCCACCAGAAGAGCATGGTAGTACGGTGCTTGAAATTATCTGGACAGCTATCCCGATTTTAATTGTAATTGCCCTTACGATTCCAACGGTTAAAACCCTATACGCACTTGAGGAAGTGCCTAAAGGATTTGAGAATCATGAGCCGCTTGTTATACATGTTACTTCAGCAGATTGGAAATGGATTTTTAGTTATCCTGAGCAAGACATTGAGACCATTAACTATGTGAATATCCCAGAAGACCGACCAATTGATTTCAGACTAACGTCTGCAGGGACGATGCAGTCATTCTGGGTACCAGCTCTCGGGGGACAAAAATACACTATGAATAAGATGGAAACTCAAATGTATTTAGTTGCTGATAATCCAGGGTCTTATTTTGGAAGAAACACGAACTTTAATGGTCGTGGTTATACGGGAATGGAATTTGAAGTACTTGCACAAACACATCAGGAATTTGATGAGTGGGTAAATGAGGTACGAGATACAGCACCAAAATTAACAGAAGACGAATATGAAGAACTACTTAAACCAACACATTTAGGTAGATTAACTTTCTCTAACACTCATCTTGAGTGGGTAAACCATGCGGATGCTAACTCAAAGTCTTATACGAACCCAGAGTTGTATGAATACCATGGATACCAAGGTAGAACGTTTGAAGAGGAAGATAATTATAAAAATGACTCCGAGGCTGATGAGCATGATCATCAACACGACGAGCATGAAGAACATGACGAACATGAAGAACACGGAGGTGACCACAGTGGGCATTAGATGGGATGAAATGTTAATTACGGGTGATCCGTTAATACTTGGAGCGCAAATATCTATTGCTTTAACGATGATTGGGATCATTTTTGGAGTCACCTATTTGAAAAAGTGGAAGTACCTTTGGAGAGAATGGTTAACCACTGTTGATCATAAGCGAATTGGGATTATGTATATTATAGCTGCGGTATTAATGTTCTTCCGTGGTGGTATAGATGGATTATTAATGAAGGCTCAAACTTCAAGACCTGAGATGGAGTTATTATCTTCTCAGCACTATAATGAAATCTTCACAACTCATGGTGTAATCATGATTCTATTCATGGCAATGCCATTCTTGATTGGTTTAATGAACGTGGTCATCCCTCTCCAAATTGGAGCGAGAGATGTTGCATTTCCTCAATTAAATGCACTAAGCTTTTGGTTATTTATGAGTGGTGCGATGTTATTTAATATCTCTTTCGTTATTGGTGGATCTCCTGATGCTGGTTGGACGTCTTACTTTCCACTAGCGGGTAAGGAATTCAGTCCAAGTATTGCGAACAACTATTATGCAATTGCCCTTCAGATTGCCGGGATTGGTACATTGATGACAGGGATTAACTTTATCGTAACGATTTTAAAGATGCGCACTAAAGGTTTGACTCTTATGAGAATGCCAATGTTTACGTGGACGACTTTAGTTACGTCGGTCATCATCGTTGCCGCTTTCCCAATCTTCACAGTTGCACTTGCTCTAATGACATTTGATCGACTGTATGGAACACATTTCTTCACAGTATCTGCTGGAGGAAGTGATATGCTTTGGGCTAACTTATTCTGGTTATGGGGACATCCTGAAGTATATATTGTAGCTTTACCTGCATTCGGTATTTTCTCAGAAGTTATTGCTACATTTGCACGTAAGTCACTATATGGATATAAATCCATGGTATATGCAATTGTCGGTATTGCATTCTTAAGTATGATTGTGTGGGTTCACCATTTCTATACAATGGGCTCTGGACCATTAGTAAACTCATTCTTCTCAATTACAACCATGTTGATTGCCGTTCCAACCGGAGTTAAGATCTTTAACTGGTTATTTACAATGAGAAAAGGTCGAATTAAGTTTAGTACTGCCATGTTATGGTCACTTGCTTTTGTTCCATGCTTTACAATCGGTGGAGTTACAGGGGTAATGCTTGCGATGGGTGCTGCTGACTATCAGTACCATAACACGTTGTTCCTAGTTGCTCACTTCCACTATGTATTAATTCCAGGTGTTGTGTTCGCGGTATTCGCAGGACTATACTACTGGTGGCCAAAAATGTTCGGTCATATGCTGAACGAAAAACTTGGAAAGTGGCACTTCTGGTTATTTGTAATCGGTTTTAAAGTAACATTTATGCCGATGTTCTTCCTTGGATTAGATGGAGCGGTAAGACGTGCTCACACGTATTCTGTTGAATCAGGATTCGCTAGTTTATTCTTATTATCTGCTATTGGCTCAGTCGTTTTAGCGATCGGATTTGCAGTATTCTGTTACAACATCTACTGGAGTATTCGTTATGCAGATCGTAATATTTCTAGTGACCCTTGGGATGCTAGAACACTTGAATGGGCAACTGCTTCACCAGTACAATATTATAACTTTGCAAAGCTACCAGAAGTAAAAGGTATTGATGCTTTCTGGTATATGAAAAAGAATAATGAAGGATTAACGATAAAAGAGAGTGAGCTAGAAGAGATTCATATGCCAAGTAACTCAGGACTACCAATAATCATGGCGGGTATCTTTACTGTCGCTGGTTTCTTCCTAGTATTTGAAGCACACATTGCAGCATTAGTTTTTGGTATTGGGATTATTGCCTGCTTAATTGTCCGCTCATTTGATTATAACGATGGATATCATATTCATGTTGATGAGATTAGTGAAACTGAGCGTGCTTGGAGAAATGTAGAGGGTGAGGTGCATAATCATGTCAGCTAGTTTAAATACGTCACTGCCATTAGAATATCAATCAGAGCAAAGTCGTATGAATATATTGGGATTCTGGATTTTCCTAGGTGCTGAGATTGTATTATTTGCTACCTTGTTTGCAGTATACGGGGTGTTAGGTCAGAATTATGCAGGTGGACCAACTCACCAGGATATCATCTTAATAAAAGAAGTAATGATTCAAACGGTTCTACTTTTAACCAGTAGCTTTACATGTGGTGTTGCCATTTGGCAAATGCGCCGCAATAATCTAAAAGGCTTAATTACTTGGTTAGTTATTACGCTAATG
This sequence comes from Bacillus mesophilus, assembly GCF_011008845.1. GTDB lineage: Bacteria > Bacillota > Bacilli > Bacillales > SA4 > Bacillus_BS > Bacillus_BS mesophilus. The sequence continues at coordinate 116,833 of NZ_JAAIWM010000006.1, forward strand.
TTAGGTCTGGGCTTTCTAATCATGGAGATTAATGAATTTATTCATTATGTTCACTTAGGAGCAACCATGCAGACGAGTGCATTTCTTTCAAGCTTCTTTGTTCTATTGGGTACGCACGGATTGCACGTTGCTATGGGAATTGGTTGGGCAATTTTAATTATCATGCAATTACTAAAAAGAGGGCTAACACCTGTTACAGCTCGTAAAGTATTTATTATTGGTCTATACTGGCACTTTCTTGATGTCATTTGGATCTTTATCTTCACATTCGTTTATTTAAAAGGGATGGTGTTATAGATGCAGATGGATAAGAATGCGAATGGTTTCCCACTAAGTCACGTTTTTGGATTTGTGATGTCATTAGTACTAACCTTCGTTGCAGCATGGGTTGCATTAAAAACATCATTATCGTTCACCGTCGTTATGTGGATTATTGGAACACTAGCTGTCGTTCAAGCGGGTTTACAGTTATTCATGTTCATGCACGTAAATGAAGGAGAAGATAATAAAACACAAATCATTAATATTGCTTATGGAGTCTTTTGTGCAGTGGTTATTATAGTAGGATCGATTTGGGTTCTTACATCAGGGCACGCAGCTCATTAGTAATAAAAACTCCGGCCATTTGGTCGGAGTTTTTGTCTATACATATTTTAAATTAATGATTAATTTTTGTGATTGAGTTATGGTGAGTTACTTCCTGTAAGAGCATTAGGAAAAGACCGAATCCAAATAGGAGCATAGAGGTAACCATCATACTTAGTCCAATAAACAAAGTGTAGTTATCTTGGGTGGGACCGCTTACAAATAATCCTATTACAACTACAATAAAGCCCGCAAAAAGCCCTAAGGCTGTCATTTTTCTGCCAAATGTTAATGTCTTCATTTGTTTTTCGTTCATTTAAATCATCCCCTTACTTCTATTTTAATTTCGTTCACAAATTTGTCAAACTTTTTCGTTCACATTTTTGCCATTTTTAATGTTTTTTCAAGGCTACCCGAAAATAGTGGGAACATTAATAGACGGCTGGTACGGAAGTCGGATAATCCGCAGGCATCTGTGTTCCCCACTACGATCAGTGCTGATATAAAGGAGTTGAATTTTTCAGTATTGTTATTGATTAGACTTTGCGTGTATTTACGCAATTATATTTTATTCACGCGTAAAACTACGGACTTACACAAATATGTAGGAAGTCACGCAATAAGTATGCAGACTCACGCAATTATATGGAAACTTAAAAATGGCAGATGATAAGCTTTGGTTCCTTAGCGTGGCATTCCAAAGGATGAAGCATTATAAAGAGTATTTCTTATTTTCAAATGAATGGGCGCAATCGCTACATCGAAAATGGGATCTATCTAAAGTGATGTTTAAAGAAAAATAGATAGAGAGATAATGGTAGGAGTGGTAAACTTAAACTTATTGAATAGTCTATTATATTAACACAATAAAGGGGACTGATGATGAATTCTAGGAATGCTATAACTAAGGATCTGGAGATTGCAGGACAAAACATACTAAAATTAGTGAGTAAACTTATAAATGTGAATACATTCTGTATAACAAGTATTTCCGAAACAGAAAGTTATTTTATTACAGTTTTAAATCGTCATATTGAGCTAGCTAGCGCAGGTACGTTAATTCCAGTAACTGAAGCATATTGACACTTATTATTTAAAAGTGGTCGTGAACCCCTTATCATACATAATATTGTTAATCATGAAATTGCAAGAGAGATGGATATCACCAAAGAACTAGATATAAAGAGCTTTTTGGGTGTACCTATTTTCCATGCGAATGGTAAGCTTTTTGGTAACCTTTGCTGCTTTGATTCAGAAACCTATTCGTTTTCAGAGGAGGATGCAAAGCTTCTTCAAACAATGGCTGCATTTCTTACCTATGTCATCGATCTAGAACAGGACCATTCCCAAGCAATGATTGATTTTGAGAAATTATTCCACCAAAGTGAGTTAGTACTTAGTTCTCTTTCAGAAGGAGTATTCGGTTTGAATGTTGAAGGAGAAATTACATTTTGTAATCCTTCCACGTTAAGCATATTAGACTATGAAGAAGGTGAGAAGCTAGTAGGTAGGTCTGCTAGTCAAGAGTTTCTTATAGAGGATGAGAAGGTTGCAGCTGTATTTGGTGAAACGGTTAAAGATGGAGTGACTAGAACGAGAAAAGATGGTTATTTTAAAAAGAAAAATCAGCAACTTATTCCAGTCGAGTATACAACTAAGGCAATCTATGATTCAGCTAATATAGTTGGAACAGTCGTGACCTTTAAGGATATAACGGAGCAAAAGCAATCAGAAGAAATTATTTTAAAATCAGAAAAGCTCTCACTTGCGGGGCAGCTAGCAGCAGGAATCGCACATGAAATTAGAAATCCGCTAACTGCTATAAAGGGGTTTCTGCAGATGATTGATGCAGGATATCAAAAAGATGCTTACATCAAGATTATGTCTAGTGAGTTAGAACGAATCGAATTAATTGTCAGTGAATTACTTCTTCTTGCAAAGCCTCAAGACGTGATGCATGCTCCATTTGAAATTGCGTCTATATTAGATGAAGTCATCTCGATATTAAATACACAAGCTCTTTTAACAAATGTTGAGATAGCTTTTACGAAACGAACAGAAGGATTATTCATTAAAGGAGATTCTAACCAAATCAAGCAAGTATTTATTAACTTGATTAAAAATGCAATCGAAGCTCTTGCTAGTGGAGGACAAATTGAAATAGATCTTCTTGAAGAAGGGTCAAATGTAGTAATCTACGTAAAAGATAATGGAGAAGGTATTCCAGAAGATAAAATTGCTGAATTAGGCCAACCATTTTACTCTACAAAAGAGGAAGGTACGGGCTTAGGGCTAATGGTAAGCTTCAATATTATTCAAAATCATCATGGAAGTATTAATGTGAAAAGTGCTCCTACCAAGGGGACCACGTTTGAAATCAAGATCCCAATGTATAAAGCAAAAGCCTTAGCCAACTAAACAGTTGGCTTTTTTGAATTGACCTTTTAAAGAAGCAGGTATACTTGGAGGGAGGCTCGACTTCCTCCCCCGGAAAACAAGTGTCTGGAGCGCAATGGAACGGAACAATCCTTAATACAAAACCAAGAGGATAAATCATAATCATTAAAAACTAGATTATAAACGATCAGGTTAGCTCAATATAATATAAACTAGTGGGCATTGAATGAAATTTTTAAAATGTCATACCCACTCTTCTTGTGTTATTATTTAGAGAGACGAAATATTAATTTAGTAACATGTTTTTATTATAGGGGGAGTTGGATGGAGCAAAAAGTGAAGGAAGCATTATGGAGTAAATCCTTTATTTTGCTTATGCTTGGAAACTTATTTATATTTATGTCCTTTCAAATGCTAATTCCCACTCTGCCTCCATATATAAAGTCAATTGGGGCGTCGGGTTTTGAAATTGGCTTGGTTACCAGTTTGTTTTCAATAGGGGCTATTCTGAGCCGGCCGTTTATTGGCTATATGCTGGAATATAGAAAAAGAAAGTCTCTGGTTATTGTTGGTGCTGTGTCTTTATTAGCTATAACTTTTACCTATCCACTTTCACAAATTGTGGTGGTCTTTCTTGCGTTCCGTTTTCTACATGGGTTGGCATGGGGATGGTCAACAACTGTGAACGGTACAGCAGCAGTTGATGTAGTACCTAATTCAAGGCTGGGCGAAGGAATGGGGTATTTTGGACTTTCCGTGACATTGGGGATGATTATAGCACCAAGTTTAGGCATTTATCTATATCAGGTTACAACCTTCGATAACCTCATCTACATATCTGGCATTCTAGGGGTAATTGCTGTTGTCTTGTTAACCATCGTTAATTACTCCACACCTGAAGCTGTAAAAAACACAAAAAAAAGCGATCTTACCTTTACCTATTTAGGATCATTGGTAGAAAAGTCAGGGTGGTATCCTGCCTTTATCACGATTATGGCCACTTTTGGATATGGATCGATCATTACCTTTATTGTTATTTTTGGAGAAGAAAGAGGTATTGACCAAATCTTCTTATTTTATTTATCTAATGCGATCATGGCTTCACTTGCTAGACCATTTGCTGGTAAATGGTTTGATGAGCGAGGACCTAAGGGATTAGTTTTATTATGTACTATGATTACCTTTATCGGAATGTGGGTACTATCCTTTGCACATTCAAATTTACTCATTGTCATCGCGGGTGTATTGTTTGGACTCGGATTTGGTTCACTACTTCCGACACTTCAATCATGGACGTTATCCATCACACCAACAAACCGAAGAGGTGTGGCAAACGGAATGTTTTATTCATCGATTGATCTTGGTATTGGATTGAGTGGACTAGTGTTTGGAGTGTTAGCTCAATTTTTAGAAATTGCCACCTTATTTCAAATTTCAAGTATCTTTCTACTATTTACAGTTGCCCTAACCTTGTTAGAAGGTCGGAATAAAAGACTTAGAGAACACCAAGCTGTTTCATAGTATTGAGGAGTATCTTATAAAAGATGCTCCTTTTATTTGAAAGTGAAGACCAACCAATAATTGTACTGAATTAAGAATGTTCAGTTTCTTTATTTGAAATGCAAAATAAAAGAGGTATTATTATAGATAACTAGACTTATTTCGTTTATCTAAAGATTTTCTACACCATGTTTGGAGGCTTAGTGATGGTAAAAGCTTTATCTTTCTTAAAACCTTATCGCGTTCAAGTAGTAATTGCACTTATTTTAATGTTAACGGAGCTATTTGTAGAATTACTTCATCCATTATTAATGGCAAAGATTATAGATGATGGAATTATAAAAGAGGACCTCGGTGTAGTGATCACCTGGGGAAGTATAATGGTTGGGATGTCTTTATTGGCATTTTTAGCGGGTATTACGAATTCCTTTTATGCCGCACATGTTAGTCAGAGCTATGGATTTGATATAAGACGAAGCTTGTTTGAGAAAACTCAATCCTTTTCATTTGCCAATTTTAATGCCTTTCCAACATCATCACTCATTACGAGAATGACAAATGATGTGACGCAGCTTCAAAACACCATTTTTATGGGCTTGCGAATTATGCTTCGTGCACCTCTTTTAATTATTGGTGGAGTCATTATGGCGCTAGTGGTTAATGTAAAACTAGCTTTATTTTTAGTTATTACTGTACCAGTCCTTTTCTTCTTTTTACTTTGGGTAATGAATAAAGGTGGTGCGTTATTTAGCCATGTACAAGGAAGACTAGATAAAGTTAATGGTGTCATGCGTGAGAATTTGGTTGGTATGCGACTCATTAAAGCTTTTATGAGAAGAACTCATGAGGTAAAACGTTTTACAAAGGCAAACGAAGAATTACGAGAAAAGACAGTTTCTGCTCTCCGGTTAATGGAAACGACGATGCCGCTGCTCCTACTATTAATGAATGCTAGCGTAATCGCCATTTTGTGGTTCGGAAGCTTTGATGTAAATAACGGTGGAGCTCAGGTAGGGGAAGTGGTTGCGATTGTTCACTATGCAATGAGAATCACATCGGCACTATCCGTTTTCTCCTGGATTGTTATGGCCTTTTCTAGAGCAAGAGCTTCAGCTGATCGAATTGTTGAAGTGTTGGATACGGAGATTGATTTAACTGATGCTGAAGAAGTAAATAAAGAGGCGAAAGTAAGTGCTGGAAAGATAGAATTTCAACATGTATCTTTCAACTATCCTGGGACGACAGAAACAGTGTTAGAGGATTTAACTTTTACAATCAATCCTGGAGAAACGGTAGCTATTTTAGGTGCTACAGGGTCTGGTAAATCCTCATTATTTCAGCTCATTCCTAGGTTATATGATGTAACAGCGGGCAGGGTTTTGCTAGATGGGCAGGATGTAGCCTCCATGAAGATGGAAAGCGTTCGAAAACAAATAGGATATGTACCGCAGGAAGCACTCTTGTTTACAGGAAGTGTGAGAGAGAATATTGAATGGGGAAAGGATAACCCTACAATCGATGAAGTCATTCAAGCAGCTAAGGATGCTCGAATTCATCAAACGATTGATAAACTCCCTAAAAAATATGAGACAGTTGTTGGGCAAAAGGGTGTTAACCTATCAGGAGGACAAAAGCAAAGGTTGTCAATTGCTCGAGCTCTTATTAGAAGACCTAGGATTCTTTTACTGGATGATAGTACGAGTGCCCTTGATTTAAAGACTGAAGCAAATCTATTAAAAGCAATTAAGGACTATACTTGTACGACATTAATCATTACCCAGAAAATTAGTACGGCACTTGATGCTGACAAAATTCTTCTTCTTGAGGATGGGAGATTATTAGCAGAAGGAAGTCATGAAGAGCTTCTGAAGAAATCATCACTTTATAAAAAAATCTATGTCTCTCAATATGGAGAGGAGGTAAGAAGCCATGTTTAAGGAGTTGACTAAGCCATTTAAGTACAAGAAGATCGCCCTTAATCAAGATCAGCAAACAACACCTTCCAAAAAAAAGCCACGGGCAAAAAATTGGGGAGGAACAATTAAGCGGATATGGAGATACCTCTCTGAACAAAAGGGACTGCTCTCACTCGTGCTAATTATGGTGGTAATTAGCTCTGGTCTAGGATTATTGGGGCCTTTCCTCATTGGAGTAGCAATTGATGATTATATTGTAAATCGAGATCCTAATGGATTTATTACCTTATTAGTCAGTTTGATATGTGTTTATATCTTTTTTTCCATCTCCTTATGGCTCCAAAATGTTTGGATGATTGGAATTGCACAAAAAACGGTGGAGAGAATGAGGAATCAACTGTTTCGCCACTTACATCGTTTACCTATTCCCTTCTTTGATAAGCGACAGCACGGAGAATTAATGAGCCGTATTACAAATGATATAGAAAATGTGAGCTCTACATTAAATAGTTCCGTTATTCAAATCTTTTCAAGTGTTCTAACATTAGTTGGAACAATCTCGGTGATGATTTACTTAAGTCCTTTGTTAACGCTAATCACTCTTACCATAATTCCAGCCATGTTTTTAGGAATTCGCTGGATTACAAACAGAACAGGAAGCTTATTTAAGGAAACCCAAAAGAACCTAGGCAATCTAAATGGCTACATTGAGGAAACAGTATCTGGTCAACGCATAGTTAAGACGTTTTCTCGTGAGGAAAAGGTAATGGCAGAATTTATTGAGAAAAGTGAGCGCTTAAAGGGGTCTGCATTCTGGGCGCAAACCTTTACTGGTTTTATCCCAAAGGTAATGAACGTCCTTAATAACCTTAGCTTTGCAATTATAGCCGGGGTCGGTGGAATTTTTGCTTTGAATGGGATGATCTCAATTGGTGCGATTGTGATCTTTGCAGAATATTCTAGGCAATTTACACGCCCATTAAATGATTTAGCTAACCAGTTTAACACCTTACTTTCAGCGGTAGCTGGAGCAGAGCGTGTTTTTGAAATTTTAGATCATGAGGAAGAAGAGAATGATGAACAGAACGCAGGTGAGCTTAGTACAGTAAATGGAGAAGTTGAGTTTAAGAATGCGAGCTTCTCTTATGAAAAAGGGGAAGATACGGTTAGTGGATTAACATTCCACGTCCAACCAGGGCAATCAGTTGCGTTAGTGGGACCAACGGGTGCTGGAAAAACAACAGTAATTAATCTCTTATCAAGGTTCTATGAGCTAGATCAAGGAATGATCCTCATTGATGGAAACGAGATTTCGAGTATTAAGCGATCTAACTTACGTAAACATATGGGGTTTGTGTTACAAGATTCTTTTCTATTTGAAGGTACAGTGCTAGAAAACATTAGGTATGGCAGATTAGATGCTACTGATGAGGAAGTCATTGAGGCTGCCAAGCTAGCTAATGCTCATTCATTTATTAAGAAGTTACCAAATCAGTATATGATGAAATTAAAACAAGATGGTAGTGGAATCAGCCAAGGACAACGTCAGCTATTATCGATTGCTAGAGCGATTCTTGCGGATCCAACCATTCTTATTTTAGATGAAGCCACAAGTAGTATTGATACGATTACGGAAATGAAAATACAAGAGGCATTACAAAGATTGATGGAAGGAAGAACAAGCTTTGTTATTGCCCATAGACTCAATACGATTCAAAATGCTGATATCATCCTGGTATTAAAGGAAGGCAAAATCATTGAAAAAGGTACACATGAAGAGCTTCTAAATTCTCATGGATTTTATTATGAAATGTATCATAGTAAGGTTGAAGATGATGCAGTATAAATCAAAAAAGCTAGCCCCTCACTTTAAGAGGGGCTAGCTTTTTTAGTAATTGACCCAGGTTCTGAGCTCACCTGGTTCTCTTTTTAAGGTCATCTCACCTATTACTTTTCTTCGACACCCACTTTCAAGGTGATCAAGAATTTCATTCCAATCCTTTTCGAAAGGAAGAAAGGGGACAGGATATGTTTTTTTATTACCTTTATGATTAGCCTCAATTTTCATAATCGGTGAACCACTCATTTTACCTTTTTTAACTTCATATATATCCGAATAGCTTATGGAATGACGAGTCATACCAAGCTGCTTTAAAATAAAACCTTTTTTAGTTAAGATAATTCGCTGACTTTTAATAGCTGCATAGATGATGGCACACGCAATAATATAGAGACTACTAAAGCCAATTAGTGATAGCCATTTTTGTAATCCATCATGATTCATTATGTTGATAAACGTACCAGCCAATATTACTAAACCATAGACGGTAATCATTACTTTCTTGATTCCAACAGTAACGGGAACATACACTTTGTCTTCTTCCATACTACTCTCTCCTTTACTCCTTACTCTTAAAAACAAAGGGTTCTATCTTTTCACTATTCCCGAAAACAGCAAAGATAATGATAAATTTTAGTAATAGTTTGGTATTTATGTTAATTTAAGGGCTTCTAATTAGAAAGGATATTGATTGTCATAACTGATTTAACGATGTAATAACCTATTCAAAGAAGAGAGAAATATTCTGTTATTGAAGAAAAATAAATAGTAATTAGTGGGAAATTTTGTATTGTCCAATGGGTATTTATAGATTATAATTTTTTTTGTAATGTTATAAAATTCTGAAAAATCGGAGGTTACTATGACTGAGTTTATTAATTGGCTGGTAGGAATACTATGGAGTTCACCGATGATCTATGGTTGTTTAGCAGTTGGACTATTATTTTCTATATTAACTAGGTTTTTACAGGTTCGTTATATTAAAGAAATGTTTTCATTAATGTTTAAAGGTAAAAGCTCTGATGCGGGAGTTTCTTCATTTCAGGCTTTAGCTTTATCACTATCAGGTCGTGTAGGTACTGGTAATATTGCGGGAACTGCAACTGCGATTGCTTTTGGTGGTCCTGGAGCTGTATTTTGGATGTGGGCAATTGCCTTTATCGGGGCTTCAAGTGCATTCATCGAATCAACTCTTGCTCAAGTCTACAAAACAAAGCAAGACGGAGAATATCGAGGGGGACCAGCTTATTATATCGAAAAAGGTATTGGCTGGAAATGGTACGCTGTAATTTTCGCTTTATCTGCTCTTTTGGCAGTAGGATTACTAATGCCAGGAATTCAATCAAACTCGATCGCAGTGGCAGTTGAGAATGCGTTTGGAATTGAAACAAATGTTACAGCTATTATTATCATTGCTTTATTAGCTCTTATTATTTTTGGTGGTGTAAAACGTATTGCAAAAGCCGCGTCTTACATTGTTCCTTTCATGGCAATTGGATACATTATCCTATCTCTAATCATTATTGCTATGAATATAAGCGAGCTACCTGCAGTTTTAGGATTAATTTTCAGAAGTGCATTTGCATTAGATTCAGCATTTGGTGGAATAATCGGGATGGCGATTGCATGGGGAGTTAAACGTGGAATCTACTCGAATGAAGCGGGTCAAGGAACTGGGCCCCATGCAGCGGCAGCGGCAGAGGTATCTCACCCTGCAAAGCAAGGCTTAGTGCAAGCTGCTTCTGTTTATATTGATACCCTTCTTGTATGTTCAGCAACGGCATTTATGATTTTATTTACTGGAATGTACAATACACAAGCACCTGATGGAACATTCATTGTAAATAATCTACAAAATGTTCCAGCCGGAGCAGAATACACGCAAAATGCAATTGAATCTGTTTTGCCTGGGTTTGGGGCAGCATTTGTAGCAGTAGCATTATTTTTCTTTGCTTTTACAACCATCATGGCTTACTACTATATTGCTGAGACCAATATTGCTTATTTAACTAGAGGAAGATTTGGAAAGCCAGCGATGTTGATTTTAAAAATTGCATTACTTGCTGCGACCTACTACGGAGCAGTGGAGGAAGCCGACTTAGCCTGGGCGCTAGGTGATGTTGGGCTCGGTCTAATGGTATGGTTAAATATGATTGCTATTTTAATTCTTGCAAAGCCAGCATTAAAAGTGTTTAAAGATTATGAGATGCAAAGAAAAGCAGGCGTAGATCCTGTCTTTAATCCAGAAAAACTCGGAATCAAGAACGCAGACTATTGGGTTACAGACTTTAAATATGAGCCAGACGATTCAAAACCTTCAAAAAAGGGTAAATCATTAGACGTATAGAAATAGAATACAGTATATATGACAAGCCTTGTATAACAGGGCTTGTTTTCTCTTTTCATAGACTGTGTTAATGAACCATGTACAGAGCCTTTTCTCAAAATAACACCATTTCGTACCTTTGGCCCTATCAGGTTCTTGTATTTTTCAATAATGGAGGGAAATCTCATGATCAAAGTTCAAGACTTAGATACACCTACACTTTTACTAGATTATAAAAAAGTAATTCAAAATATTTCTGAAGTATCTTCGTTTGCAAACGAGATAGGAGTTGCAGTTCGACCACATATTAAAACTCACAAATCTATTAAGATTGCTGAGCTGCAGCTAAATGCAGGAGCAGTTGGAATTACTGTTGCAAAAATAGGTGAAGCAGAGGTAATGGCTGAGGGTGGAATAAAGGATATTTTAGTGGCCTACCCTATTGCAAGTCCTCAGAAAATTAATAGAATAATACAGTTACTTAAAAAGGGAATACGGGTGAAGGTAGCGGTCGATCAAGAAGTTCAACTGCAGTTATTAAACGATGTACTTCAACATACATCATTGGAATTAGAAGTATGGATAAAGGTAAACTCAGGTTTAAATCGTTGTGGTGTAGAACCAGGACCCCATGCACTTAAATTAGCAGAAAAGATTATGATGAAAAAGCAATTAAAGCTTGGTGGGATCTTCACTCATGCGGGTCACTCATATGCGGCTAAATCTATAGAAGATATCCATAAGATTGGTGTAGATGAAGGGAAGGCTGTGGTTGATAGTGCAAGTGAGTGTGAGAAGGCGGGTATTCCCATTGCAGTTAGAAGTGTGGGTTCAACACCAACATATAAACAGGCAGGAGCGGTAAAGGGTATTACTGAAATTAGACCTGGAAATGCAGTATTCTTTGATGCCATTCAAGTTGGCTTAGGTGTCACAACGTTAGAAAGATGTGCACTTACACTGTTAGCATCTGTGGTTGGTGTATACCAAGATCGAATCGTGTTTGATACAGGAAGTAAATCACTTTGTTTAGATAAAGGTGCTCACGGAAATGAAACGGTGAAGGGCTATGGTTTAATTCAAGGGCATGAAGAGATTACCCTAGAGCGTTTATCAGAAGAGCACGGGGTGGGAGTGTTCCTGCAATCCCCTAAACTTCAAGTAAACGATGTTGTGCAGATTATCCCAAATCATGCATGTACGGTAGCTAATATGTTTAATGAATATGTAGTTCATGAGGACGGACTTGTCATTGATCATTGGAAGGTAGATGCAAGAGGGAGAGTTAAGTAACATTATAAAATAAATAGCGGGTGACTTGGGTCACCCGTATTTGGAGTAAGTTTTGAAGTGCCTAATTCTCTGTTCATTATATATCGTCTTTTATTTTCATACTTACGTTACACAGACTTTGCGATGGGAGGGGGATGAATGATGCTGTTCGGATTCGTTAAAAATTCTCTTATCTCTTCCTTAGTTAAACCTAACTGAATGGCTTCTAGCACTAATTCAACCCACTCTTGGTCCAATTCTTCCCCTAATAAAAAATGACTTTGCAGCTTTTCTACTGAATTCATTTTATTGACCTCCTAAAACTAGTTAGACTAGCTGCAAAGTTAATCAGATCATAAGGGGTCTGATACCTCACATCATCATCTTTAATGAATGTTCATTTTAATGGTTAGTTCAATATTCATATTATATTTAACATTTTTGGAAAAATGTGTTAAAAATTGTCGGTAAAAAAATTTTATTTATCATACTTTTTTCATAGTAATTCAATTATATAGAAAGTTAATTATGAGTCTATTTTACTTAATTATTCTACTTGCTTTACTTTTCTTTATAGGAACAGTATACTAAAATTAGGTGTTCTTAGTAAAGAACAAATTCGGTGATTCTATCAATATTTCACATAAGCATAAGTAAGGGGGATTTTACTTAGAGGAAAAGGAGAAGTAGACTAATGGATGGGAAGATTATTAAGGAGTTGCGTTTAAAAAGAGGGATGAGCTTAACGGAGCTCGCAAATGTATCTGGTGTATCAAAATCCTACTTAAGCTTTATTGAGAGAGGCAAACAAAATAACCCTAGTATTGAAGTAATAGAAAAGCTTGCTGCTGCTCTTAAAATTGAGGTCCATTCTTTAATATCTTGGGAAAACAAAACCGACCGTGATCTTTTATCAATAGATAAGGAAATTATTGATTTAGCCTTAGAAATGAGTCAATCACAGATTGATAAAGCAAAACTGCGTCAGCTTATTGAAATCCTAAAGTAATAGATTTTCTATACATATTTTTTTTGCTACAGTTGTTCTTTATAAAGAATGTCTTCTTTCTACTTCTATAAGAATAGTAATTAGCATATGTATTACTAGACTTGTCCTCATTTCAACATTAGGGTAGGATGGTTTATTTTATTCAAAGGAGATTGGTTATATGTACAAAAAAACATGTGATCGTTGCATAAGAGCCTCCTATAGTAGTAGTGAGTTTGGTAAATGGATTTGTCCTTCTTGTTATAAGGATATAACTCATTTAAAGCTGAGGAAGCCAGAAGTTACAAAGATACAGAAGGTCATACCCCTATATAAGGAGCAACTGAAGCAGAAAAAAAGAAAGCTTCGATTTTTAACTTATATTTAAATTGTGAGATAGGTAGAATCCTCGTTAACCCACACATAGAATATGCATGCATCTCCTACTATCCAACCTCTTAATGGCTAGGAAAGACAAAAGCGTTAAGTGGGAGTTAGAACTCCCAACTTAACGCTTTTAATTTTTTAATTTCCATTTGTTAAACTCTAAAAACTCTTTAAATTGTTCTTTTGAAACACCTGAGTTCATAGCGTCACGCACAAGGTTTGCCCAGTCGGAATCAAGAACTTCTTTCTCTATTGAGTCTGACTCTTGGTTATCAAGCAGAGTATTGACAGAGACTCCTAACACGGCTGAAATCTTTTCCAGAAATTGAATTGAAGGATTAGATTGGAGGTTTCTTTCTATTGAACTTAAGTATGATTTCGCAATTCCTGCTCTTTCAGCAAGCTCGGATAAAGAAAGCTGTTTGCGAAGACGATATTGTTTAATGCGTTGCCCGATCAATTTTGTCACCTTCCTTCGTTCTTATTATAACATATAACGAAGAAAATGTTCCATTTGAAGAACGGGAAATTATCAATACTTTGATGTATTTTACTTATCGAGGGTTTGTTCATTTAAAAAGGATTGGATCTCCAGAACACTTAATCCCATATCCAAGGCAGCCAAAATTAGGTCAATCCACTCTTGGTCAAGCTTTTCTAAACCTTTTGATAGATCTGTAATCATAATATCCTCCTAAAATACGAATTGTATTTCAGGCAGACCAGCCGTCATCATTAGAATAAAAAATCCAACCTTAGACCCGTGACTTTGCGTCCCTATTTTTCAACAGGTTTGCCTTTTTCTGAATGATTATATGTCTAGTTATGTGTGCATATAACTTTAAGTGTAGAAAAAATATTACGTATGTACTATATAAGTAAATTATATGGAAGTAATTAGAAACATAGTGTTGAAGCCTGTCGAATACGAAAGATTAAAAAACCAAATTATTTTACATTTTTTTCAATAAACCCAGAGGAACTAAGTAGAATTCGGTAATATTCAGCGATTAATAAGCGATAATAGAATAAAACCTTTATATTTCTATTTGAATAGATAAATCTATCAGTAAAAATATGTAAGTAAACAATAGATTTTGTCGAGAACTTTTTCGTGAAAATAGGTTTAAAGACTTAACTTTTTGTTAAAAAGTATTAGTTTTATCGTCAATATATAGTGTTAAAGGTATACGTCCTTCTACTAGATAGGTAAATGGGCTGATAAAAGCCATATTTATTTAATATTTTAGGGTTTGCCGATAGAAAAAGGACCCCTATTTTGATGGCATAGAGATCCTCGAATCTATTCTATTAACTATTTAGGTTAGTAGATGGAAATATCAGGGTAAATACAGTTCCTTTACCTACTTCACTTTTTACGGAAATAGTTCCTCTCATTGTTTCAATAATGCGGTAAACAACCATCATACCAAGCCCTGTACCTTTTACCTTAGTTGAAAAATAGGGTTCACCTAGTCTAGCCATTTGGGTAGATGTCATTCCACTGCCATGATCCTCAATTTTGATAATGACTGAGTCTTCATCTCTAAGTACAGTAATAAACAAACAGCCACCAGTAGCCATGGATTCTATACTGTTCTTCAGGATATTAATTAGGCACTGCTGAAATTTAGTCTTTTCACCAATAATCCATCCATCCATCATACTCACATTTATTTGCACATTTGCATTATTAGCTAGTGGAGTTAAGATTGAGACCACATTTATGATTTCATTTTGAATATTTAAGTTCTCATTTTGTTCCAGAGCTGGCCTTGCAAATGTGAGATAGTCCCGTATAATCCTTTCGGCTTGATCAAGCTCTTGAATCGCTATTTCGGAATAGGATTTCCTTTGCTCATCTGTAATCTTAGGTTGCTTTAAAAGCTGTAAAAACCCCCGGGAAGAAGTAAGGGGATTTCTAATTTCATGTGAAATAGATGCTGCTAGATGGCTGACCACATTCATTTTTTCGGCACGCTGAAGGTGATTTAAAATTAGGAAATGATTATGTGATAGTTCGAGTGTGTATACGATAATTGCAGTTCCGAAAGATATGGCTAATAGAAATAATAAGCTAGTTGTCCAAGAAAACGAAAAAATATGTAGCTTCCATAATATTAATCCCATTAATAGGGAGCTTAAGGTTGTTGCAGTAATCAACTTTAATCGAAGTCTCATTTTTAAATACATGGGTGAAAAATAGTAAAAGAATATAGTAAATGAAATACCTATAAACACTAGATTGATAGGAAATGTTTTACTAGTAAATAAAATGAGCAAGATAGAGCTTACTAGTAAAGAGATATATCCTAACCAACCTCCGTATAAACCGGCAATGATGATAGGAATTAAACCAAGATCAATGATGGTTCCATTTGTTTGTTGCATCGGGAAAAAATAACATAGAATGACTCCAAGTATACAAATACTGACAAGCAGTTGCTTTTGGAAATTCGAATAAGGTTTATATCTCGAAGTAATATTAACATTTACAATGTAAATGAAAAGAAGACTTATGAATAGGAACAGATTCACAATTAAATCCTTTGCGATGACTGACAAAGTAAGTCCTCCCTTTTTTAGAGACTCTATTTGTACAATTGTTGATTGAATACGGTAGTTCAAGGGCTCGATACCGAACCTATAAAAACAACAATGTGTGGAAATGAGCACTCTTAAATAAAGCTATAAGAAAATTCTATCAAATGTGGATAATTTTACAATACTTAAAATAATCTGAAGATGATCGTTTTAATTAAAATGTGTTATACCCACTAATACATGAGATTTTTTTCACATGTAGAGGGTATATTAATCATTAAAAAAGCAGGAGTCTTTCTTCTATGATACAAGCAATATTATGGGGTGGATTAGCGGGATCCTCTCTAGTATTAGGAGCAATTCTAGGGATATATAAAAATATACCTAATAAGGTGTCAGCCTTTATTATGGCTTATGGAACAGGGGTACTAATAGGTGCAGCTACGTTTGAGCTATTAACGGATGCTGTTAGAGATGGAGGAATACTATACCCTTCGATAGGTTTTTTACTAGGAGCCCTTGCATTTATTATAGCTGAGCTATTGATTATGCGAAAGGGTGGACACGAACGGAAGCGATCAAAGGTTAGTCCAGCGGGTCATTCAGGATTAGCCATTTTTATAGGGTCCATAATGGATGCCATCCCTGAGTCCACGATTATTGGCGTTAGCCTTCTAGAGGGTCATTCTGTCAGCTGGGTGATTATAATCGCTATATTTGTAAGTAATTTTCCTGAGGGGTTATCTAGTAGCATTGGAATGAAAAAAGACGGATATTCCAAAAAGAAGATCCTTTCTTTATGGTTAATTGTAATGCTTTTATCATCAGTAAGTTCTTTACTCGGCTATGTATTAATTGATGTTTCCTCACTGATTTTAATTACAACGATTGGTGCTTTTGCAGCTGGAGGTATATTCGCAATGGTATCCTCAACTATGCTGCCTGAAGCATTTGAAGAGGGAGGACCTTTGGTTGGCTTTATTTCTGCATTAGGGCTTCTAACCGCATTAATTTTAACTTATTATGGATAACTTCAACCAACACTAAGGTTAAGGTTGGTTGAAGTATTTTACTATAAATCCCTCTAATAGTTTTGAGTGCCGTTTTTAGGTCCAGGAAGTGGCCCCTCGAAGTTCGGATAACCTGGAAAAGGACTCGGGTTGTTCGGTCCAGGAAGTGGCCCCTCGAAGTTTGGATAACCAGGGTAAGGACTCGGGTTGCTCGGTCCAGGAAGTGGCCCTTCAAAGTTTGGGTAACCAGGGTAAGGACTCGGGTTGCTCGGTCCAGGAAGTGGCCCTTCAAAGTTCGGGTAACCAGGGTAAGGATTAGGGTCCTTAGGTCCAGGAAGCGGGCCCTCGAAGTCTGGATATTCTAGGTAAGGATTTGAGTTCTTATACCCTGGGAGTGGTCCTCCAAAGTTCGGATAACCTGGATAAGGGCTCGGGTTGTTAGGTGGACCTGCAAAATTAGGAAAGTTAGGATATGAAGGCATCTGATATGGATTGAAAGTACCAGGATTCACTCCATTAAAATGATAATAGCTAGCGGGATTGCTGAGAAAAGGATTAAAATTTGTATGTCTCATGTTGACCTCCTAAGAGTTAGTTCCTGATAGCCTATGTAAGGAGAAGCAATTTGTGAGGATAGGACCGACTAAAAATAACCGAATGCCTAGGAAAAGAGGTTGTAAAAAAGGGTATGTGGAGCAATATAGTCCACATACCCTTACCCATTTATTCAGTTTTATCCGGTATTTTATATTTAAAGATCGGTGAGCGGAATAAGTCTCGGGCTTTCCACTTTTCAAGGGGTTCCCAGCCTGGAATCGAGAAGGTGTGTGTGTATATTAAAGCATTGCTTTTAAGCTCACTATTAAATTTATCCTTTAATTTTTTCATTCCACGAGGGAATAAATAACAGACAATTAAATCAAAGGAGGATAAATCAGCATGATAAAAATTCCTTCTTTCAATTGATAAATTGGGAGTAGGAGAGACTAACTGCCGAAGCTTCATAAACAAAAAAGGAATGAGTGAGTTCTCGTATGCTACTACTTTAGCATTAGGGTGTTGTTTTGCAATGGGAAACACGAGTGTTCCCCAACCTGCTCCTAAGTCAACAACCTTGGTTGGAGTTTCATCTAGTAAAATTTTAAGAAGCTCCTTTTTTACTCTATAAGAGGTTGGGGTAGGGGAAATTCTATTCCTCATCGAAGTCAGTACGATTGAAAAAGTAGCTATTAAGGTCAGCATAAGAACGGTATATAGAATCATTTGTAAAACTCCTTTGTCAAAACAATAGATATGCTACAAAAAGTCATGTGATAGATCACATGACTTTATCATTTTATCTTATTTAGTAGGATAAGTCGAACTGAGGCTAATTCAGCCTTATTACTTCATCAATGATCCTTTATTCTTTGCTTCATAAGTACTCATTATAAATTTGCCCGTTCGGTATCGCAAGAAACCTTATACCAAAGAGAGTGTCCCATGCTACTCGCGTCAGTGCCCATAAAGTGTACGAATTAGACTAAAGTCGTAGCTGTTATTCCATCCTTTTTCTGAGGTGAGAATCAATCTGTATAACGATGGAATTGGACCCTGCCTTTTCTATACTGTAAATAGAAAGATTAGAGCTAAAGGAGAGGTTAAGTGATGAATAAAGATAAACGTGTGGTCATGATTACTGGTGCAACAAAAGGGTTGGGAAAGGCATTAGCTTTTGCTTTTGCTAATGAGAACTATCGGATTGCTATTTGTGCTCGAAATGAGGAGGAAGTGCACCTAGTAAAGACAGAACTCGAACAAAGGGGAGCTGAGGTGGTAGCGGTTAGGGCTGATGTAAGTAACGAAAAGGACGTAGATCGTTTTGTCTCTGTTGTTGAAAATGTCTTCGGGACCATTGATGTCCTAATCAATAACGCATCAATATTTGGACCTGGGCCATCGCTGCTACTCGATTTTAATCTTCAATCATTTGAAGAGGTACTTCGTGTGAATATAATTAATCCCTTCTTGGTCACAAAAAGGGTTCTCCCCGGGATGTTAACAAGAAATACTGGTTCGATTATAAATGTGACTTCTGAAGCGGGGCGAACCGGCTTTGCAACTTGGGGGGCATATGGAATATCAAAGTTTGCTGTAGAAGGTATGACTCAAACTTGGGCAGATGAATTAAGTGACACAGGAGTTAGGATCAATATGGTGGATCCAGGAGAAATGGATACAGATATGCATGAAATTGCTGTACCAGGATGTGATTATCCACTAGCAAAGCCAGAAGAAGTAGTAGATGTTTTCTTATATTTAGGTTCTGAAGAGTCTAATGAAATAAATGGTATACGATTTGAAGCACATGATTTTAGTGACAGAAAGGGGAAAAGTGATGGCATTAACTCATTTTGAAGTACCAAACCATCTAAATGCGCATCAGCCGATCGAATTTATTGGGAAGAATCGAGATGAAGTGAAGCTTATGATATTAGACCGTTTTACAGCTAGAACTTTTCATGGTGAATTTCAAGATTTAGGTGAGTTTTTAGAAACTGGTGATGTGCTTGTGTTAAATAATAGTCGTACAATCCCTGCTGTGTTAAAAGGCAAACAAGGTAATCGTGATATTGAGATCCGCTTATCAAGGAAAGTAAATGAGCTCCAATGGGAGGCTCTACTAACTGGTGGACCCTATACGGGCCAGAATTTATTATTACCAGATAATGTGAAGGCAAAAATAATCGGCAACGGTAGTGAAAATCCATTAGTAATTCTTCAGTTTTCGGTGAGTGGGCAAGATTTTTATAACTTTTTATATGAGTATGGAGAGCCGATTCGATATGAGTATATTAAGCAACCATGGTCGTTAGACTCCTATCAGACTGTTTATTCTTCAGTACCTGGTTCCGTTGAAATGCCTTCAGCAGGTCGAGCCTTTTCTTGGAGGTTATTAAACGAGTTAAGAAATAAGGGGGTTGAACTAGCTTTTGTACAGCTTCATGCAGGATTAAGCTATTATGGTCACGATCAGTGGCCAGATCCAAGCAAGCATCCTGAACGTTTTCATATTCCAACAGAGGCAGCAGATAAGATTAATAGGGCAAAGCGTAATGGAAAGCGCGTTATTGCAGTTGGAACTACAGTCGTACGAACACTTGAAACGGCTGGAGATGATCGAGGGTATGTGAGTGAAGGTTCTGGAGTAACCCACTTATATATTCATAAGGAAACAAATATCAAAGTAGTAGACGGACTATTAACTGGACTTCATGAACCGGAGGCAAGTCATCTAGACTTATTAAGTGCCTTTGTGGATAGGGAAATGCTTTTCAAGGCATATCACCATGCGATTGATAGAGGGTACCTGTGGCATGAGTTTGGAGACATGAACCTGATCCTTTCTATGAGGAATCAGAATTGAAAATGCATCATATTGGCTTGTATACTAATAATTTGAGTGAAACGGAATCCTTTTATGAAACAATGTTTGGATTTAGATTAGATCGCAGAATCCAAATATTTGGGGAAATCATCACTTTTATGAAACATGAGGAAATATGTATTGAACTCCTAAAATCTGATTCAATCGACTTTAACGGAGAAAGTATCCACTTTGCCTGGAGTGTTGAATCTTTAAAGGACACGATGAAGGAATTAGAGAAAAAGGGTCTGAATCCAATTGAAGGACCTTATCATCTGAAGAATGGTTGGAAAACAGCATTCTATCAAGGGCCGACCCATGAAATAATTGAGCTAATAGAGTCATGAAAACCGAGGAATCTTTACACTCTCTCGGTTTTTGTCGAAAAGATTATTATGACATTCTAGTAACAGTTGGCTATCAAATGTTCAAATTTCATCAGGATATGGTAGAATGGTTGACGAGCCAATTGAAAGGAATGTGATAAGGATGAAGAAACGTTTACTAACAGTGATGTTGGCGCTAGGATGCCTTATGGTTTTAGGGGCATGTAATAGTGATGAGAAAGAAAATAAAGAAACAAAAGAGAGTACGGAAGAAAATAAAGTGATGGCAACTGTAAATGGGGAAGAAATTCTAAAATCAGATTATGATTTATTATTTCAGGATACGGCAGCCACTTATGCTCAGCAAGGTATGGATGTTAATACGTTAGATGAGGAAATGAAGAAACAATTAGAAACACAAATTTTAGATCAATTAATAAATACGGAGCTTTTGATACAACAGGCAAATACCGAAGGATTTAAGCCAGAAGAAGGCGAGGTAAATGATAGTCTTGAAGAAATGAAAGCTCAGTTTGAAGATGAGGAAAAGTTTAAACAAGCGTTAGAAGAAAATAATTTAACTGAAGCAAGTCTAAAAGAGCGAATTGTATCAGAATTACAAATCACTTCTTACTTAGAGTCTGCTGTAGGTGAGATTAAAGTAACAGATGAAGAAATCACAGCCGTATATGATCAATACAAGCAAGCGATGGAATCACAAGAACAAGAGGTTCAAGAGCTAGAAACAATTAAAGCTCAACTTGAAGAACAAGCAACTATGCAGAAGAGACAAGAGAAAATTAGTGAAATTATAGAGCAGCTTCGAAACGACAATGAAATCGTTGTTCTATAATGACAGAAAATAGTCCTGTAAAGGGACTATTTTTTTATTTAGGCTAACAATAAGGTTTAACACAGCTTTTATTTAAAACGTGAGCTTCATAGATCCATTAAAGGAATCATTCACTCTAATTTATTTAAACTAGTGGAACTTATAGCTAGATCTACACCATATAATGAGATATAACAATAACAGGTGTATGTTGGAAAATATGGTGAATAAATTATTCTATGAATCTGTCGAAATATGTTAGAATATATCAGAAGGGTAGGTGGAACTTTTGAACTATGAATTAATTTTCACATTAGGTGCATTACTATTTTCATTTGGTCTAATGACACTAATTTGGTCACACTTAAAGGAAAAGGATGAGAAAAATGCAGGTACGTATCTACCATTTTTCCCAGGCCTATTTACTCTTGGTGGGATCATAATGGTCTTAGTTGGTTTCCTTAGCCCATTTTTATTAGGTGCGCATTAAAATAAAAACTCAACTTAATAGATCAACCTCTGATTTAATGAAATCAGAGGTTATTTTATTTTTAAGGATTTTTCCACTTCAATAATACAGAAGTGTAAAAGCACCGAATCCCTTCTTATATAAAAAAACTTGTCCTATGAGGAGAATGGGCTCAACTACTCCTATATATGTCTAATCCTTCTTATTTCTAGTTACATATCATGTAGAGAATACTAAAAAAGGAGGAAGAATATTATGGCATTTTTCAGAAGACCTTGCCCAAGGATATATCCACCTAAGGTAAATGCAGTTAATACAGCAAATGTAATAGAAGTACCTCATATTCATCCGTCTCACACTATTTACAATCATCATCAAAAGTTCGTTCATAAACATTACTATCCGCATACTACGTCAGCACAGAACTTTGTTACACATGAGCATGTTCATGTTCCAGGTCCTGGACCCGTATTACCACCACGCCGCCCATTTTTCTAAATAATTATAAAAGTACTAGGAAAGAGAAAGCAGTTTTGCTTTCTCTTTCTATTTGTTTTTTAATGAGACCTTTAGCAGGATTGATCAAGGCTGTCACAACGAAAATCAAATCAAAGTTTAACATTAGCCAATTATACAGAAGTGCAATATACAATCTAGAAATTAGTACTAACTTTTTGTTATACTGACAAATGACTAGATACATGTTTTAACTTTGTCATTAAGTGATAAATACATAAACTAAAGGAGTACGAAAATGGGAAAGACACTGATTTTTGGGCATAAGAACCCTGATACTGATTCAATTTGTTCGGCGATTGCCTATGCTGAGCTAAAGGCTGAACTAGGACTAGAGGTAGAAGCGGTCCGTCTAGGTACAATTAACGAAGAGACTCAATTTGCACTTAATTACTTTAATGTAAATGCACCTCGACTTGTGGAAACTGTTGCTGGAGAGGCAGAAGGTGTTATCTTAGTTGATCATAATGAACGACAACAAAGTGCGAATGATATTGATCAAGTAAGAATATTAGAAGTAATCGATCATCATAGAATCGCCAATTTTGAAACAAGTGATCCTTTATACTTTCGTGCTGAACCAGTTGGCTGTACAGCTACAATTTTAAATAAACTATATAAAGAAAATGGCATCTCGATTCGTAAAGAAATTGCTGGGTTAATGTTGTCAGCTATCATCTCAGACTCACTGTTATTTAAATCCCCGACTTGCACAGAGGAGGATGTAAAAGCAGCACGTGAATTAGCAGGTATTGCAGAAGTAGATGCCGATCAATATGGTCTTGATATGTTGAAGGCAGGAGCAAATCTAAGTGATAAAACTGTACAAGAACTAATTACATTAGATTCAAAGGAATTTGAAATGGGCAGCTTTAAGGTTGAAATTGCTCAAGTAAACGCAGTTGATACAAATGATGTTCTTACTCGTAAAGCAGAGATTGAAGAAGCGTTAAATAAAGTGATTAATCAAAAAGGTTTGGATTTATTCTTATTTGTGGTAACAGATATATTGACGAACGATTCAGTAGCTCTAGCTATAGGGGAACAAACTTCTGCGGTTGAGAAAGCTTTTAATGTAACGCTTGTTGATCAAACAGCTACATTAAAAGGGGTTGTCTCTAGGAAGAAGCAAGTAGTTCCAGTTTTAACCAACACGTTAAGTTAATAAAAAGTGAATCCGTAAAGGATTCACTTTTTTAATTGCTCTCTTTAAAATAGGTTTGCGATGCGAGAAGTCAAAAAAGTAAAAAATAGGAAATAAGTTCTACTAATAATTGGTATTGCCTAGTTTATTTTGAGCAAGCTATTTTTGTATGGAGTAATAAGCTCTGTTCATTCCTACTATTATTGTTGAGTAGAAGGGACCGACCATAGGTATGCGCGTTGGATCATCTAAGTTATACCTAATGTCTTAAAAATAGAGGAAAATGAGGAAAGTAACGTATGCACATTCTTTTAGCTATATGTGTCTTCGTATTATCACTAACAAAAGGTGACCTTAAAAATATCGAGAAATATGGCTTGACTATTTACTATGTGATTATTTGCAACCTGCTTTATAATGTCATTTGCTTTAATCATTTATTATGGAAGTATGAGTCTGATATTTTTAAGGGTTCCCACCTAACTGTTGATTTGATTTACACCTTTGTAGTTCTACCAGGTGTTACTTTTCTATTTCTCTCGCATTTTCCTAGCCTACAACAAAAAGTAAAAATGATTATTTATATAGTAAAATGGGTTGCTCTTGCTTTGTTATTAGAACTGTTATACCTAAAAACAGGTAGACTCGTTCTTCAGAACGGTTATGAATATTGGATGGAGTTTTTCTTCTACCCTGTTATGTTTGGGATGATGTATTTACATCAAAAAAGACCCTTAATTGCTTATATTTTCTCAGTCATTATTATTTGTTTTATGGTTTGGTATTTTGAGGTACCAGTTATATAATTTGAAGTGGTAGAATGATCTCAATAATAGTTCCATTCTCATCGCTCCATATATGAAAGTCACCATGGTGATTCTCAATGATTTGTTTTGAAATCATGATCCCGAGCCCTGTACCATTTTCTTTAGTCGTAAAGAACGGCTCTCCAATTCTTTTTAGCAGATGTTCCGGAATACCACATCCATTATCCTTAAAAAGGAGCTTCGTTTTGTTAGAACCATGTTCTTTTACTTCAATTGTAATTTCACCATTTTTCTCCATTGCTTCAATTGAATTTTTTAATATATTGATGAAAACCTGCTTTAACTGATTCTGGTCAGCTTGGAGAGTAAGCCGATTGAAATCAAAAGAAGTAGTAATTTGAATACCCTTCATAATGGCTTCTGTATGAATTAGGGTTTTAATGTCTTCTAGCAATTTGATGAGTTCTACTTGATCGAACTTAAGTTCTTGTGGTTTTGAGAGCACAAGTAATTCATTAAGAATGAGTTCTATTCGATCGATTTCCGAATTGATAATATCATAATACTTCTTATTAGAATCTGAATGAGATTCAGATTGGATCAATTGGTGAAATCCTTTAATTGCCGTTAATGGATTTCTGACTTCATGGGCAATTCCTGCTGCAAGTTTCCCTGCTGTTGCTAATTTCTCAGAGTTTATGATTAGTTCCTGTGTTCGCTTCTTTTCTTCTACACTTCTAATAATCAGATGTTTTGCATGTTGATTTTCATAGATTGTAGGAATTCCCATAACCTCAACTTCTACAATGGACCCATCAGTTCGAACAAGCATATATTCTTTAAATTCGGTTGCCATTCCTGCTTTAATGATGTTGATCCGTTTAAGTGCGAGCTCTAAGTAATCAGGATGAACAAAGTCGAACATATTTCTTTTATAAATTTCCTCTTTAGCCGTGGCACCTAACAACTCCATTCCAGTCTTGTTTATAAATAAGATTTGGCTACCTCGGGAAACAATAACCGCATCAGGAGAGTGTTCTACTAGGTTACGATAAGTTTCTTCTCTACTTTTAAGTTCATTTTCTGCCTTCTTACGTTCGGAGATATCCCGAATTGTACAGATAACCTCAAGGACTTCTTCTGTATCAGGATGAATGATTGGTTTGCATAACGCCTCAATCCAGACATAACTCTCATCCTTTTTTTTCATTTGGAAAAGTTCTCGACCATTCATTTTGTTATGTAATACTTCAATACGAATGCCTTGTGCTTTTTCTTGATCATCTTCATGAAACAAGGATAAAAAGTCAGTTGTAACTAACTCATCTGCAGAATAGCCAAGAATCTTTTCACATGCAGGTGATATATATATCACTTTACCGTTTGCATCTGCTCTCAAGATCATATCAAGAGAGTGTTCTGTAACTAGCCTGAATATTTCTTCATTCTTTTTATAAGTAGCCCTCTGATTTTTAAAGTGCGTAATATCCTTTGCTGTCCAGCAAATTCCAACTACTTGGTTATCAACACAAAAAGGTATATTCGATACGTTAAGGTGAATGTATGCCCCTGTTTTTGTAAGAAAGGCACAATCAAAGTTTAAAAACTCGCCATTAATAGAGCGTGTATAATAATCCTTCACAGAATGAAGAAATTCTTCAGGAAGTAATTGTTGATAGGTAGATTGAGTTAGTTCTTCTTCTGTATATTCAAACAGACCTTGGCCAGTCTTATTAACCTTAACAAAGTAACCATTTAGATCTAATATAAATAATGCTTCCTGTTTGGATGCATAGATAGATTTATATTTTGGTAGGTTTTTTTCAATAAAAGTTTCTAAAAGGGTTCTTTTTTGGTTATGTATTGTTTTTGAACTACTCATCCTTTTTAATCAGTTCCTTTCCCTACTATGCTTGTCCTTTCCCCGACAAGCCAAGGAGAATTATCTATATATAGTAGAAACTTTTTTAGTATTTTTATATATCTAAAATATAAGATCATTGCTTTCCTTTTTATCTACCTCTTATTGTATTAAGCAAAACCAAAATTAGCAATATATTCCCAGATATTTTAAGTGAAAATGTTAGAATATTCAAACAAAAATAGCTGAAATATAGAATCTGCTATGAATATAGTTCCTTTTAAGATAATGGATGTTAAATAAAAGACAGTACAGATTACATAAACAAAAAATATTATTTTTAAAAAATCATAAAAAGGGACATAAACAAAAAAAGACTGTCGAATTTTTTAGCAGCGAAACAAAAACATTATAATTTAAGGGGAGACAAACATGAAAAGCACTAATAAATTATTTACTTTATTAACAAGTGGAGCATTAGCTACTACATTAGTATTTACTTCAGGAACTAGTCAGGCATTTGCTAATACAGATGATACTACCACTGAAAATTCAACAGAGATCACTGAGTCAACGACTGACACTACCACTGAAACTTCAACAGAAAGTACTGAGTCAACAACTTTACCTGATTCTGAACCTACAGAAAGCACGGATGATTCAGTAGAAGAAAGTGAAGATACTCAACCGACATTAATTCCAGGAGATTTCTTTTATTTTGTAAAACTCATGGCTGAAAAGATTAGATTAGCTGTAACATTTGATGAGTTCAAAGAAGCGGCACTTTTAGCTGAATTTGCTGCTGAACGTATTAGTGAAGCAAATGCTTTAATTGCTGAAGGCAAATCAACAGAAGCAGAGGAACTTCTTCAAGCTGCAATTGCGACACAAGAGCAAGCAGAAGAAATTCTACCTGTAACTGAACCAGTTAATGAAGAAGAGGTAACAGAGGTTGTAACTGAAGACGGAACTCAAACTAATGAGGAACCTAATACAGAAGAAGCGACTACAGAAGAAGCAATTTCAGAAGAACAATTACCAACAGTAGACCTTGTTCAAGGACAACTAGCTGCCAATATTAGTGCCTTATTACTTGCTTTAGAAAAAGTAGAAAACCCTAAGGCACAACAAGCACTTGCGAAAAATATAGAAAAATCTTTTGAAAAGCTTTCTAAAAAGCTAGGAAAAAGAAATGAAAAAGTAGCAAAAATTGAAGAAAAAATACTTGAAATTCAAAATAAGCTAAACGAGGGAGATATTTCTCAAGAAGAAGCTGAAGAAGAATTAGAAGAGCTACAGGAAGAGTTAGAAGAAAAGAATGAAGAAGTAGTAGAAGATGTTGAGGAAGAAATCGAAGAAATGGAAGAAGAAATAACAGAAGCAACTGAAGAAGATGATGATCGTGAAGAGGATGATCAAGACAATCAGAACGCAGTAGCAAAGAAGGCAGCTGAAGAAAAGCGTGAGGCAGCTAAAAAACTAGCAGAAGAGAAGCGTGAAGCTGCAAAGAAAGCGGCAGAAGAGAAACGTGAGGCAGCTAAAAAGGCAGCGGAAGAAAAACGTGAAGCTGCTAAGAAAGAAAAAGAAGAGAAGCGTGAAAATGGCAAGAATAAGGATAAAGATGATGACCGAGACGACAATGACGACCAGGATGACGAAGAGTAAACTGATTAATAAAACGCAAGGGTCCTAAATGGACCCTTGCGTTTTTATATATAATTCTTACTTTAATTTGTAGAGGTTAGAGAGATTTGGATTAATTCCGTTTATACTTCGAGTCACTGTACTTATCTATATAGTAGAAAGAAGAATTTAATTTTCCTTTCTTGAGTAGTTTAGATAAACTAATGGAGATAAAGTAAAGTTTAGTTTAAAGTGAGGAATCTTATGAATCATAAATTGTTTTATCAGGATGCTTATTTACAATCGTTTCAAGCGAATATCGTTAGGCAAGATCAAGATAACAATGGTAATTGGTATGTTTTACTGAGTCAAACTGCCTTTTATCCAACTGGTGGAGGTCAACCCTTTGATACGGGAACACTAAATCATGCAAGAGTAATTAATGTGGAAGAGATTGACGGGGAAATTTATCATTATATAGATAGGAAAATAGAGGATTTATTAGTAGAAGGAAGAGTTGAGTGGGAACGGCGTTTTGATCATATGCAACAGCATGCGGGTCAACATATCCTATCTGCTGCTTTTGTTGAACTAACTGGTTATGAGACAGTAAGTTTTCATCTAGGTTCAGAGTTATTAACAATTGATTTAAATACAACGGAATTAACTCAACAAGAGCTGGAAAAGGTTGAATTTCTTGCAAATGAAATTATTCTAGAAAACCGCACTATACAAACAAAGTGGGTGACAAAGAATGAGGTCGCTCAATATCCATTAAGAAAGCAGTTATCAGTGACTGAGAATATAAGACTTGTCATCATTCCAGATTTTGACTATAACGGCTGTGGGGGAACACATCCTTCTTCAACAGGGCAAGTTTCATCTATAAAAATTCTTGATTGGGAGCGCCAAAAAGAAAAAGTCCGTGTCTATTTTGTATGTGGAGCTAGAGTAAGAAAACAGCTTCAACAAAAGCATAGCGTGTTAAAGGAAGTAGGGAAGCTAGTTAGTTCTTCTGAACAATTAATGGTGGAAACCGTGCAAAAGTTGTTAAGTCGAAATGGAGAGCAAGATAAGACAATCTCCGAGCTAAGGGAACAGTTACTTCTATTTGAAGCGCAGAAAGTACTTCAAGGAAACCTGGAGGGTTCAATAATCACTCATCTTTTTCATAATCGCTCCATTCAAGAGCTCCAAAAGCTAGCTAGGCATATAATAGCATCAACAAATGAAGAGAATATAGTTCTTTTGGTAACAGAAAACGAAGATCTGGTACAGATGGTGTTCGCTTGTGGATCTGACTCATCATTTAATATGAATTCTTTAATGAAGGAAGTACTACCGATTATCCAAGGTAAAGGTGGAGGAAGTCCAGTGTTAGCTCAAGGTGGCGGAAAGAAAATAGTTTCTGGTAAAGAAATCATTCAACAAGCGTTAAAAGTAATAAGTAAATAAGCTTCTTAATTCAACAAATTACCCCCAAAGAATCTGCTGAATCCTCGAAAGATATAGTAGAAAAAGCTTAAATGTGGTTGATTCCATATAGCTTTTAGTAGCTAGGAGGGGTAAATTTGAATAAACTATTTAAAGATATCGATAAATTGCTTGAAGCTACTAAAGACTCTGAAACAGAGTTACTTGAAAAGGAACGACTATTTACCATAGATATAGATGCGTTATTAGAATCAACACGAGATATGTAAACAAAAAAGCTAGGAGCACACCGCTTCTAGCTTTTTTTATTTGGTATGGATCTATAAGACTTCAAAAGGAATAAGAGAAATGAATTAAAAATTACCATGAAAAGAGAGTTGATATAAAAGGGAATAGAAGTTATATAAAAGGTGTCATTCCTTTGCCTATTTCTTCAACTAGGAAATTAATATAAGAAATCTGTTGATCAGTTAAACCGAACTTCTGCTTAACCTTCGTCTCCAGGTTTGTAGTAACACGTCTTTTCCCAAGTTCAACTAAGGCGATTAATGAATAGCTACAATTTATTGCTTTTGCAAAATCGCGCTGAGTCATATTATAGTGCAACCGGATGGATTTAATCATTTCTTTCTCCATGAACTCTCACCTCTAAAATAATTCTACTTTAACCATATAGCATCATGACAAAATATGAAACATGAATTTTTTATGAAAAGCATGAGATTTATAAAATTTGGAAAAAAATTCACAAGCTGTTCAAGTTTATTGTTTTAGCCTTCCTGTTAGTAATGGTTTAGTTGGAGTCTCATATATGATGAAAAAAATTTCCATTTATTTGAAACAGTTACCTTACTCAACCCGTCTAATCCTAAAAAGGGTTGGGGTGGTTTTTTTGAAGCTTAATAAACATAGTGGTCCAAATTGGTCATTTATTTTTCACTTAGTCTTATCGATTCTTCTTTTTGGTGGAATTTTCGTTTCTATGCTGCTCTTTTTTATTTTTCAAGCAAATTAAGAATTATATTTGAAACTTAACACCAGACTCTAACGTATAAGTGGTAGTAATGATTCTGAGTAAAAGGATGGGAAAATTAACATGAAAAATTCTCATGAGATTGAATTTAAGTTACACGGTGATGATATGCAGTTCGTAGAAATCGAACTTGACCCTGAAGAAAGTATGGTCGCAGAAGCTGGATCCATGATGATGATGGAGGACGGAATTGAACTTGAAACAGTCTTCGGAGATGGGGGTCCTCAAAGTAAGGGATTACTAGGGAAACTGGTGGGAGCCGGTAAAAGGCTTGTCACAGGGGAAAGTTTATTTATGACGGTATACACTAACAAGGGTACCGGGAAAAAGCATGTTTCATTCGCTGCACCATATCCTGGGAAGATTATTCCTATGGATTTAAGTGAGTTTGATGGCAAGGTTGTCTGTCAAAAGGATTCATTTCTTTGTGCAGCAAAGGGAGTTTCAATTGGAATAGATTTTCAACGTAAGCTGGGTGCTGGCTTTTTCGGTGGGGAAGGTTTTATCATGCAAAAGCTTGAGGGTGATGGATTAGCTTTTTTACACGCGGGCGGAACTATTTATAGGAAAGATTTGCAGCCCGGTGAGAAACTTCGTATTGATACAGGTTGCTTAGTCGCAATGACTAGGAATATTAATTATGATATTGAATATGTTGGTAAAGTAAAGACTGCTCTTTTTGGTGGTGAAGGATTATTTTTTGCAACTGTACAAGGGCCAGGGACAGTGTGGATTCAATCCTTACCTTTTAGTCGCTTAGCAGACAGAATATATGCAAGTGCTCCTCAGGGAGGAGGCAGTTCAAAAGGAGAGGGCGGAATTTTAGGTGGATTCCTAAATGGGGATAATTAGAAAAAACACCTATTGACTTCCATGTTAATTCTTATACAATTGTATTATCAAAAAAATGAATAGATCTCCTAAAGGGGAGTAGCTTTTACATTAAAGTCGTCATTTCAGGGTATCCTACCCTCGGCTTTAGTGGCAGCGTTTAACCGTTGTTAGCAAGACCTTTACCATTAAAGCGGTAAAGGTCTTTTATTTTTTCAAAGACCTTTGCCATTTCTGGTAGAGGTCTTTTATTTTTTCTAGGCTCTTTTTGGAATTTGAAAGGCCAAATAAAAAAAGAAGAGAAAAGAGGGCTAACAATGAATAAAAGAAGATTAAAGAAAGACAGACTTTCTTTTAAGGAGTTAATTGTAAAGAATAAAGAAGAGATTATGAAGTCCAAGGAAGAACTCGACAAAATTGATAAGAAAATTGATGAAAAAGTGATAAATATTATGTTGAAAGGGAGAGAGGAATGCGGTTAAAAAAATATATGTCTTTATTAGGAATTGGTTCTGCTAAGGTCGACTTAGTTCTTGAGAAAGGGGAAGCAAAGCTTGGAGAATGCATAAAGGGGTCAATTCACATTGATGGAGGTAACATTGAGCAACACCTCAAGAGGATTGAATGTGACCTTGTTAAAACAGACAATACGCATAGAGAAGAAGTGGTTGAAACGAAAACCATACTAACAAATAAAGTGATCGATTCAGAAAATCACAAGGAAATCCCGTTTTCCTTTTATATTCCAGAAACTCTCATACCTTCTTCTGATTGCTTAACATATCGCTTTAAAACAAGACTGGTGTTTAATGAGGGATTGAAAAGTTTGGATCAGGATACTATTACCATCTTGGTAACGTAAAATCTGCGCAATAATAAGAAGTATAACTAAACAAATTCAAACGAACAGTAAGAGAGTATATAAGGAGGTCATTAAATGGAATTATCAGTGTTGTTAGAGTATACATGGGTCCTTTTATTATTAATTGCCTTAGAGGGACTTCTGGCTGCAGATAATGCATTAGTGCTTGCTATAATGGTTAAACATCTTCCTGAGGAGGAGCGTAAGAGAGCATTATTCTATGGATTAGCAGGGGCATTTATTTTTAGATTTGCATCGCTATTTGCAATCTCCTTCCTTGTAAACGTATGGCAGGTTCAAGCAATTGGAGCTCTGTATTTATTATTTATTGCGATTAATCATATAACCCGGAAATTGGTTTTTAAAAATAAGTCAAAAGAAGAAGAAAAAGATAAGAAAAAGTCTGGTTTCTGGATGACTGTTTTAAAAGTAGAACTAGCTGATATCGCATTTGCAGTTGATTCAATTTTAGCAGCTGTTGCTTTAGCGGTAACTTTACCTAACACAAACCTTCCGCAAATAGGGGGACTTGATGGTGGTAAATTCTTAGTGATTTTTGCAGGTGGTTTAATTGGTTTAATTATCATGAGATTTGCAGCAAATTACTTCGTTCGCCTTTTGCATTCGCGTCCTGGATTGGAGATTGCTGCGTTCTTAATTGTAGGTTGGGTTGGTGTAAAGCTAGCAGTATATACGTTATCTCACCCGGACTTAGGATACCTACCATACACGTTTGCAAAATCTCCAGAGTGGAAAATCACTTTCTATGTGGTTCTAATCCTAATTGCAGCAGGAGGTTGGTTCTTCTCTAAGGAAAAGAAACCAGAAGCTGACAAACAATCTGCTTAATTTGAAGAAAAAATTAAAAATAATGTATAAGAGGCATAGATGTTGGCAATAATGGGTATTGTAAGGTATTCCCCCTTATTAAATATATGTAGCGGTCCACCAGAATCTGGTGGGCCATTTTTTTTATCACATAATATAATATACTTTTATAAATTCATGATAGATATTCTGGGGTCTTGTCTCATATGTATATAATACAAAACATGTGAGGACAAGGAGACTTTATATATGAATACGTTTTTAAAGGGATTAATTTTTCTTGTAGTGGCGGCTTTTATAGGAGAATGTGTTGAATTTTTTATAAATTTAGTCCTTGCTAGACAACTTGGTGAACATGGGATGGGTTTGTATATGACGATATTGCCCTCGATCTTCCTTGTGGTGATTTTGGCTAGCTTAGAACTGCCCATCTCTATCTCGAAATTTATCGCGGAGAAAAAAGAAAGTTACCATCAAAGCATGATGAAGCATGCCGCTAGATTCGCAATTAAACTTATGTTTGCCTTTATAGCTATTGCATTCTTTATTGTGCCGAATGTTCCTATATTCGATCTTTATCATCCTATGGTGAAATGGTTATTCATTATCTTGATACCAATTGTTTCTTTCACT
The DNA here is from genome assembly GCF_011008845.1 of Bacillus mesophilus. Lineage (GTDB taxonomy): Bacteria > Bacillota > Bacilli > Bacillales > SA4 > Bacillus_BS > Bacillus_BS mesophilus. The sequence continues at coordinate 150,163 of NZ_JAAIWM010000006.1, forward strand.
TCTCTGACTAGGGGATATTTTATGGGGAAACAGGATATGAGTAAAATAGCTCTATCCAATTTTATGAGAAAAGCGGTACAGCTCTTATTGTTAGTAGTAATTTATCAATTATTTTCTTTTGAGCTAAACACCTCCATACTGATTGCACTTGGTACCTTGATAGGAAGTGAGTTAGTAGTTTGTATTTATTTACTTCATGCTTTTTATATTAAGTGGCAGGTTGTAAAACAGGGGAAATACACAGTGTTAACTAAGAAAGAGGTCCATAAGAACCTTTTAGCAGTTTCACTACCAACAACGGGAATGAGACTCTTTCATGCCCTCACTCATGCTTATCAACCTTTTTTGATAAAGGCAGCTTTACTTCGATCGGGTGTCTCAGAAGAAATGGCTACCGAACAATTCGGTCTAATGACTGGGGTTGCAATGAGCATTGGTTTCTTTCCAGCCTTTATAGCACATTCTTTACTTATAGCACTAATTCCAACTGTATCGGAAGCGTATGAACGGAAAGAGTTTGCAAGGCTTCAAAAAATCTTACAGCAAGTTATATTAATAACTGCATTATATGGGATTCCAGCAGTTGTATTATTCTACTTTTTCGCAGATCCGCTTACACATATATTCTTTCAATCATCATCTGCAACATTATATTTACAAATATTATGGCCATATTTCCTAATACACTTTTTTGTTATCCCAATGCAAGCATATTTAATAGGGTTAGGGCTTGTAAAGGATGCGTTCTTCCACTCAGTGTGGTCAACTGTCTTCCAATTTATTTTAATGTTTGTGCTCGGATCCACACACTTGCAAATGCAAGGAGTTATTATTGGGATGAATTTTGGAGCGGTATTAATCATGATGCTTCATTACCTAACAATTTGCCAAAAAATCGGAGTATCAATCTGGTTAAAAGATCCTATAAAAAGGTACTATTAGAGATGAGGAAGTTTTTATATTAGGAAAAGTTACTTCTAAAAGTTATAATGGGAGCAAAAAGAGGGGGACATGATTTGAAGAAGATCGCATTAATCATATTAAGTATCTTTCTATTAGTAGTAGCGGGCTGTGGCAATAAGGATATGGGTGAACCCATTACTGTTCAGAATCATAATGGTGAGGATGTTACTTTTCCAGCTGATGAACCTGTCGTATTTTTCTTTATGACTACATACACCTGAACATTGTGTCAAAAGCAGCTAGTTCAGCTGCATGAAAACCTTGAGCAATTTCAAGATTTAGGTGTGAAGATGTACATTGTTAGTGCGGATCAACCCGCACAACAAAAAGAGTTAGTCTTGGCTTTACAAGAAAGATATGATGAGGTAGTTCCTTTCGTTGCAGACCCAGATTTAGTATTGATTGATAAGATGGGAATGAAGAATGAAGATATTGCATACCGTGGCTATGCCATCCTAGACCAAGATGGAACTGTAGTGTTAGCGAAGCAGAATGATCATTGGGGAGAACAAATTGATCAAACCTTTGAGGACATTTCTAACGAATTGAAAAAATAAGTTTTGACAAGAGCTAATAAGAGTGACTCTCTTTTTAGCTCTTTTTATATTTAAAAAAACAACAGTGTTGTTATTTGCACTGTTGATTGTAGTGGAAGGACGCGAGACTCCTGCGGGAGAGCGGGTCACGGGAGACCCCACAGGCGCGCTTTTCGCCGAGGAGGCTCACGGACTCGCCCGCGGAAAGCGAGTGTCCTGTAACGAAAATCAACAACAAGGTATAACAGAACCTATTTCTTAATTAAGTTTAAAAACTTCAAGAAATTGTAAGAAATGCCCTTCCTGTTTTACCGTATAATATAAGAAAAAAGTCAATATATGAGAAGAGGTAAAATGATGGATTTTTCTTATGTAGCCTCAGAGGATAAAATACGTAAAGCTTATGAAGATGGAGAATTCAAAGAATTGCCTGGACTGGGTAAACCGTTAGTGTTAGAGGATTTATCAGCTGTTCCAGAGGAATTGAGAATGGCGTACAAAATGCTTAAGAATGGCGGATATAACCCTGATGAATACAAGCTTAAAAGCGAAATAAAAACGATTGAAGATTTAATAAAAGTTAGCAAGGATGAGCACCAAATTGACATTTTTAAAAAACAGCTAAATGAAAAAACAATACGCCTAAATAGTATGATAAAGAAAAGGCAAATTAATCACTCTGCCGCTTTTAAAGATTATGGCAATAAGATATATGATCGGTTTAAATAAACAAAATAAATTAGTAGCCTTTACTTAATAAAGTGAGGCTTTTTTTATTGACGAGTGTTCTTAAAACACAGGGGCTATACTTTATGGGAAACAAGATGAAAAAAGTCCTTCATAAAATGAAGAAGGACTTTTTTGTCTTAGAATCTATATGGAAACATCCGGCTTAACGATTACTTTTTATCAACATCCTCAGGTAACGGGTCAATTGTTTCAGCATCATCACTATTAATTCCGATATGGACAGTATACAAAAAAACGCCAACTCCTAGTAAAAGCATAACAAACAAACCGATTAAAGTTAGCCATAATTGAACCATTTTTATCCCCCCTTACTGACGTATATGCAAGGAGGGCTTGGTACAAAACGAAAATTAACAAATGAAAGGAATTGACAACTAAAACCAATTTCATTATCATCTAATTAGATATATATCTAATTAGTTTTAAGGTGGGTTTATATGCAGTTATCCCGATTAGTACAATTTCATAAAGTTTTAGCTGATCCAACAAGAATAAAAATGATTTTATTATTGAGCAACAAACCTTTGAATGGTCAAGAACTTGCTGAGATGTTGAATATTTCAACACCGACAGTTACTCATCATGTCAATAAGCTAAGAGAAGTTGGACTTCTCCATCAACGGCGTGACAAAAATACGATTTATTTTACTTTAGATGAAAAGACGTTAGAGCGTAGTAACGAAAGCATTATAAAATTAATACGACAAGCAAAGAGTGAGGAGGGTAAAGATATGTTAAGCGAGGAACAAACCCAGATGAGAGATCATGTTATTCAAAATTTCTTCACTAGTGATGGTAGATTAAAGCAGATTCCTTCTCAATTAAAGAAAAAGGTAATTATATTAGAATATTTGATTGGAAAATTAGAGAAGGAAAAACAATATCAGGAAAGAGAAATAAATCAATTTATTAAGCAATTTCATGACGATTTTGCTACAATAAGAAGAGAGTTTATTATGCACCAGTTTATGTATCGTGAGAATTCAGTGTATGAACTAAATCCACGAGAATTATGGACGAAATGGGAAAAACTTTCATAATAAATAAGGACTAGGACTATAGTGGACCTAGTTTTTTTGTATCCATATGATCTATAGTAAAATGTTACTAGAAGAGTGGAAGACCTAGAGCAAAAAGGAGTTACTAAAGTGAGATTAATTAGCACTTCAGAATATGATCATAAAACCATGCAGTTAGCGAGACCTATTTATGATAAGCAGAAGCGGGTTCTTTTGGCTGCAGGACGTTCCATACATCCCAAATACCTAGAACGGATTGTCGCAATGGACATTCGCTATTTATTCGTAGAGGATTCGATATCTGAGGGGATTACTTTAGAAGAGTTAATGGATATGCCTACGTGGATAGATGCTATTGAAATTGTTCAGAAGCAATTTGATTTAGCTACTTCTAATAAGTCGCTAGAAGTTAAGAGTTTAAAGCAGATTGTTTCCAAGCTTCTTGAAGAAGTTGAAAAGAGAAAGGCGATTGTCCTGATTCCTACAACATCTATTGCTGAGGACTTACGAAGAAATGCCCATGCTGTTAATGTAACATTATTAGCACTGCAAGTTTCTAAAAAGCTTAAAATAAATAAATTACAGCTGAGAGATCTAGCGATTGGTGGATTATTGCATGATATAGGTAAAGCTTTGACTACTGACGATGAGCAGCATCCACAGCAAGGATTTAACTATTTGCGAAAGGAAAGAGAGGTAAGTCTTCTTTCAGCTCATGTTGCTTATCAACATCATGAACAAATTGATGGACAAGGCTTTCCTAGAGGGCTAACAGGAAAGGAATTTCATGAGTTTGCACAAATTTGTGGAATTTGTAACCTATATGAAAATATGATTTCCAGAGAAAATATCCCTCCACATATGGCAATGGAATTAATTATGACGAAAAGTGGAAGTGGTTTTGAACCTGAGATCGTGCAAGCGTTCATTAACAGTATTCCGAGCTATACACCTGGTACAAAGGTGGTCCTAAATAATGGTGAAGTAGCAATTGTAACTAGAATCAAATCACTTATGCAGCGTCCTACTGTACGTTACTTGTCTACTAATGAAGAAGTATCTCTAGAACAAGACTATACGTTATTAATTACCGGTATGCTGGAAGAGAAGTAATAGAAAAAGGCCAATCATAGTTGATCGGCCTTTTTTGTATGTAGGGTAATTAAGATAGTAAAATCCATATCAAATTTCCTAACGTGACGTAATCTCCCCCAGCCCCTCGAGGTCAAATAGACAAACGAAGTACTTACACCTTTTGTTTTACTTTTTTATATTTCCAAGTTCTTCAACAATTGCTTGTATCTCACTGATTGAAAAGGTTGGTTTGCTCTTAACAAGCATGTATATGTCCTTTAACTCTTCGTATGCTTCTTCATTGAAATGGGAGGACTTTAATACGCCCATATTTAAAACCTTAAGTTTTTGCATAATCTCATTTACCATAAATTCGATGTTCTCTTCTGTTTTCTGATTTAAATCCACATCAATCAGCTCCTTGTTCGCTATGTACTAACTATATTGTATCACGAATGCATGATAAAAAATGTACTGTCTTGTTTGGAAAACGATATATATAAATAGAAGTTGTCTTACAAGAGTTTAATCCTTCGTCAAAAAGGTAAAATAAACAAAAAGAGCAGGAAGAGGAGATAAAATGGTAAGCATTACCTCAATTCCAACCTTTCTAAAGGATTTATGGGGAAGGTTTCATCATGATGAAGTAGCAGGGCTTTCAGCTGAGCTAGCGTATTTCTTTCTATTATCACTATTTCCATTTATGATTTTTTTAATTACCTTAATTGGTTATTTACCGATTGACCAGGAAACGGTGATTAGCTTCTTGAGACAATACGCCCCAGGTGAGGCAATGAATTTAATCGAAAATAATATAAGTGGAATTATTCAAAATCACAACAGCGGGCTATTATCGTTCGGGATTATAGCTACGATTTGGTCTGCCTCTAATGGATTGAACGCGGTTATTCGTGCGTTTAATCGAGCCTATGACGTAAAGGAGACTCGTTCTTTTATAGTAGCCAGGTTGATGTCAATTCTGTTAACGATTGCGATGATTATTGTTATTGTGATTGCATTGTTATTGCCTGTTTTTGGTAAACAAATCGGATTATTTATATTCTCTGCCATGGGTTTATCGGAGACGTTTTTAGTCATTTGGAATGCAGCAAGATGGATTATCAGCTTTTTTGTGTTGTTTCTAGTCTTTAGCTGTCTGTACTACTTTGCCCCTAACAAGCACTTGCATTGGAAGGAAGTATTTTCAGGAGCATTTATCGCAACTCTAGGTTGGATCATTGTTTCATCTGCTTTCTCTTACTATGTAGGAAGCTTTGGGAATTATTCGGCTACATACGGAAGCCTAGGTGGGATTATCGTTTTAATGATTTGGTTTTATTTGACTGGAATGATTATTTTAATAGGTGGAGAAATCAATGCCATCATAAATTCTAAGCGGGAAAAAAAGCTTACATGATATTACCTCCTCTATTATTGGTGTAATCGGAGATGATAGTAAGGAAGGTCGTAACCTTCATAACGTTACGAGGGGGATTATGATGAGTAAAAAGAAAAAGCGTAAAAATGACCACCATAAGGGAAATAGTCCTAAACATAAAACAAGTAGTAGTGCAAACGGGCATAACAATTACCATTGATAAAAAGGGAACCAGTTTTACGCTGGTTCCCTTTTCTATTCCTGTATAATTTCAAACTGATAATAAGCGGAATTATAGATATGTTCAATATCTAAATCTGTCATATATAGTAGCTGTTCTTCCGCAATCCCCTTTGTTCGTTGGATAAAGTTAATCATGTTAATACGTTCTTGTCGACTCATTTTTAACCCACTCCTTTTCTGTTTTAATACAGTTTGTTGTTTTGTTAATGTTATTATATAACAGTTTAGAATATATGTGCAATACTGTTTTTAAAAATTCTGAAAAATAGGCAAAAAAATAAAGCAGCTCAATTCTGCTGCTTTTAGTTTTCCGCTATAGGAGCTAACTCTTTCTTACCAAATCGTACAATGATCAGTAGTATGATTAAAAGGAAAGAACTTATAATGTGAAAATAACTGATTTGCTCAAACCATTGAATAAGTACCCCACCTAAAAATGGTCCCGCTAGACTCCCGATGCTAAAACTAACTCCGCATAATAAATTACCTGTAGGTAAGAGTTTCTGTGGCATCAGATCTGCCATATAACTAATTCCTAATGAGAACGTGGACCCAACCATCATCCCTGCTAAACTAAAGCAGATGAGTAATCCTATAACTGATCCAGAGTCTTCGAGCAAACTAGCTAAGAAAAATGCACTCGTTCCTGAAATTAGAACAATCATTAACACATTTCGTCTTCCGAGGCGATCACTTAGCATTCCAAGTGGAAGCTGTGTAATGATACTACCTACAGCGAAAGAGGTGAGTAAAATAGATACATTGGTGACATTCAATCCAATCCTTAGTCCGTAAACGGGGAAAATTCCATTAAGCGATGATTCTAAGAATCCATATCCAAGTGTGGGAAGAAAAGCTACCCAGCCATATTTCCATGCTTGTTTAAAACGTCTAAATGTATCAATTGTTGAAGAAACCTTGAAATCTTCCTCTGGTAATTCGTTATTTAAGAAAAAGAGAAATCCCCAACCGATTAAACAAAGTAAAGATGAGATTAAGAAAGGTAATGCCTCATTGATTTCGACCAAAGGAGTCATGAGGGGTCCTATTGCAAATCCGATTCCAAAAAATAGACCATATAAAGAAATATTACGTCCTCTATTGTCCTTTGTAGAAAAAGAGGTAATCCACGTTTGAGTGGCAAAATGTAAGGCGTGATCACCAATTCCAATGATGAATCTTAAAGCAAACCAAAACCAAAAAGAACTCCAAACGGGAAATAAGGCTAAAGACAAGGCAACCATTAATCCCCCAGTCATGATAATCGGTTTATATCCATATTTTCTTAGCGGGTTTTCCATAAATGGTGATGCAATTAATATTCCAATATAAAGTGCTGTTGCATTTAATCCATTTAATGTGGAATTTACCCCATCATTTTCAAAGATTACAGCAATTAAGGGTAAAAGCATTCCTTGTGAAAATCCAGAGATCGCCACTGTGCTGACAAGTATCCAAAATCTAAAACGAGTACTCATTTTTTTCCTCACTTTGTTCATAACAGATTTGTTTCATACCTTTCAGATGGTACCACCGATTTTATCGAAGTGCCACTATAAAATTCTGAGCTTGGTATGGTGAAGTGAGGAGGACATGAAGGTATACTATGAGTAAGAAGATAAAGGGAGTGATCAACATTATGAAGTTTGAAATGAAAGAGGTAGGTTTTAAAACGAATGTTGAATATGGTGAATTGCACGTATCAGGTAATGAGGAGTATGGGTTTCGACCATATCAATTAATGGTTGCTTCCATTGCGGTTTGTAGTGGAGGTGTATTACGTACCATATTAACTAAAAAGAAAATGGTAATTGAGGATCTCTCTTTCTCAACGGAAGTGGTACGCAATGAAAAAGAAGCAAATAGAATTGAAAAGATTCATATACATTACTCCATTAAAGGTCAGGACCTCGACCCTACGCAAGTAGAAAAGGCTATTCATTTAGCAAGTAAAAACTGCCCAATGGCACAGTCTGTTAAAGGAAGCATCGAGATTGTTGAGACATTTGAATTAGTTTAAAACTAGTTAAATTAAACAAGAGATGGAAAATTAACAATAGTAAAGCGCCTTGTCAAATGATAAGGCGCTTTACTATTGTTATCGTTTTAGGAATTAGGAATGAAAAGCTTTAGGGTTGAGATGAGTATATCACCTATTTTGAAAGTTGTAAATATTCAAATAAATTAAAGTATAAAATGTTTTAGCATAAATTTGTGGTTATTTTGGATAATCTACTTTTCATTGTGGAAACTAAGAAAAAAATAGATTTTCTTGAAAGGGGCAAATAATAAATATGAAGGCAGCACTTACAGGACTGTTATCATGTCTTCTTCTATTTACTAACGGAATGATTTCTTATGCTGAAGAGAAAGCAGAAAAAACGGAAGAAAAAGCGGAAACGAGCGAAGTAAGTGAAAAGTTTAAGGTTCCTAATTCTGTTATGAATATAACGAAGGAAAATACTTATCCAAATCCTACTCAAGACTTACCATATCTACAGCCAAGTGATTTAGCGCAACAACTTATTGACACATCAGAAGTTCCGATTGAAAATCCTGATCTCATCAGAATGTTAAATGAGACGACCATTTCAGACGCACCATTAGCATTCGGATATCGTGCGACCATTTATATGGGTCAATGGCCATTGCATTACGAATCAAGTGAGACAAGTGCTAATTGGGAATATCAAAAGATTAATACAAATATGTATGATAATCGCGGTGGAAAGGCAGCACACCAAATTCACTACCAGCAGGAAGCTGAAAAGCATGTAAAAGGTGGACTAACCGCTAAAATTGAAAGTGCAGAAGATGTTAAAAAAATGATGCTTTTAAAGGCAATGCAAAAAACAAACCTTCCTTTATCTTTCCAAACCATCATTGGAGCGGGGACAAAGAAGGATCAAGTTTATAATATTGCGCCAAAGCGCCTAGGATATCTATATGGTTATGCTCCAGCCATCAATGAAAAAGGAAAAGTAACCTTTGGTGAAGTTTATCTCGTACTAAAAGGAAATAAGCGTAGTCTAGTTATTAAAAATGTTACCTCCCAGGGAATCGGAGCCTGGATTCCTATCCAAGACCACGTGTCCTTTGGATTTGTAGTATCAGAGCGTCCAAGATAAATAACAATATTGATGATTTAACACAGTAAAGCGGTGGGGGCCTGGCCCCCACCGCTTTACTGTGTTAACGTGATTTGTTTGGGTTGGACAATGGGATCTCATCATTGTTCAATAGATGGTGTTCTTCTGCTTGTCTTATTCCTTTATTGAATAGAGTTTGAGCTAATACTTTACGGGCGATTTTTGAGGCTTCCCAATAATGAAGGTCGTCAACCAGTCCGGTGACGGTATATTCATGGCCCCGAAAGCTTGCATTTAGAGTAGTAATCCCAAAGACTTGAAATGGTTCAATAATTTGATTGTGTAAATCTTTTTTTAAGGTATGATCAAGTTGATGGTTCAAATGCCCACATACCTCTTCTAATAATGAAAAGATTTCCTCAGGATTCTCTCTGTAGCTTATTACCGCTCTTTCAATTACACGCATCCGATCTATGTTATAGTTTTGAATTTGCTTAACTTCCCCGTTACTTATGGTCAGTAGTTTTCCACTCCACTCTCGCACCTTTAAGAAACGTAATCCGATATCTTCAACAGTCCCATTAAATGTATTGTTAACTGTAATAAAATCACCTTTATGAAGCTGCTTCTCGTAAATAAGAAAGATACCAGAAAGTAAATCCCGTATTAGGCTTTGTGCACCAAAACCTACGATAATCCCGACAATACCGGCTCCTGCTAGAACTTTGCCAAAATCGTCGACTATAAAGGATAAACCATAAAGAATTAGGCCGATTGTGGCTGTGTATCTAAGAAGTGATTTAATCATACTCTCAAGAGTCTTCTCTTTTCTAACCTCAATGAAGTTAGTTCGTTGAAAAAACTGATGAACACTACGATTAAGCAAATATATGCCGATTAGAGTAGCGAATAAGACTAAAAAGAATTGTGCTAACGGATGTTCCCAGATGGCTTGCGCTACTTCCATTTTATATTCCTCTTCCCGAGTTAGATATAGTTTAATTGTGGTTCTTTTACATAAAATTATGTACACAACCTATAAAAATGGGCATACTATGGGTATAACAAAAATGCTTTTGTAAGGAGAAATATAATGGGTAAAGCTTCTACTAATAAGGAATCACAGCTATCTTACTTGAAAAACCGTTTAGAGATGTTTATGGATGTAATCGATCATTTAGACCCAGAGCATGCTGAGGTCGACGATATAGATCGATTAATTCAAATACTAGATGATATGGAAATTAAGGTAGAACAATTTAAGAAAGATCAGTAACACACAGCAACCGCTGTGTGTTTTTATATGAAAGAAAAGTTTAATGTTTCAATTGGAGTTCTTTTACAAATTCAAGGTGATGACTGTCATCGTAATACATCGTATAATAGTAGTGGTAAATATATATAATGCGTATGGTCATACGCCACCCATTGGGGTTATGCGGGGGAAGGGAGATTTACATGATGCAAAAGCTTCAAGAAAGTATGTACGAGCTAATAGTTGAAACTTCTACTAACTTGCCAAGAGACGTTCGTCGGGCAATTAAATCAGCAAAAGAGAGAGAAAATGCTGGCACACGTGCTGCTATGTCTCTTGCAACCATTACAAATAACATCACGATGGCAGATGAAAACGTTTCACCAATCTGTCAGGATACGGGATTACCTACCTTTAAGGTAAAAACACCGGTAGGAGTAAACCAGTTAAAAATTAAAGAAGCGATTAAAGAAGCTATGGTACAAGCAACAAAGGATGGGAAAATGCGTCCTAATTCCGTGGACTCCTTAACAGGTGATAATAGCGGAAATAATTTAGGTGACGGTGTTCCAGTTATCAAGTTTGAGCAGTGGGAAAAGGATTATATCGACGTACGCCTGATCTTAAAGGGTGGCGGATGTGAAAATAAAAATATTCAATATAGCTTACCATGTGAGCTAGAAGGACTAGGTCGTGCAGGTCGTGATCTAGATGGTATTCGTAAGTGTATTATGCACTCTGTTTATCAGGCACAAGGACAAGGCTGTAGTGCCGGCTTCATCGGTGTAGGAATCGGTGGAGACCGTTCGAGTGGATATGACCTAGCTAAGGAACAGTTATTCCGTTCCAATGATGACATTAATCCAAATGAAGAACTTCGTAAGCTAGAAGAGTATGTAATGGCTAATGCGAACGAACTTGGAATTGGAACAATGGGATTTGGAGGCGAAACAACTTTACTTGGCTGTAAGGTTGGTGTAATGCATCGTATTCCAGCAAGCTTCTTCGTTTCTGTAGCTTATAATTGTTGGGCATTCCGCCGCCTAGGCGTGAAGCTAGATCCGGAATCAGGAGAAATCCAAGATTGGATGTATCAAGATGGAGAGAAAATTGATTTCTCTAAAGAAGTAGCTGCTGCTGTTGAAGAAGTAGAAGAGACAAGAGAAGTTGTCTTAGAAGCTCCAATTACAGAAGAACAAATTCGTGAGTTAAGAGTCGGAGATGTTGTTGTCATCAACGGTATGATCTATACTGGCCGTGATGCAATTCATAAGCACCTTTCTACAAATGATGCTCCAATCGATTTAGATGGTCAAATTATCTATCACTGTGGACCAGTTATGTTAAAGGACGAAGATGGCACATGGCATGTAAAGGCTGCTGGACCTACAACCAGTATTCGTGAAGAGCCTTATCAAGGTGATATCATGAAGAAGTTTGGTTTACGTGCTGTAATTGGTAAAGGTGGTATGGGTGCTAACACTCTTAAAGCTTTAGAAGAGCATGGTGGAGTTTACCTGAATGCAATTGGTGGTGCAGCACAATATTATGCCGACTGTATTCAATCAGTAGAAGGTGTTGATTTGATGGAGTTCGGAATTCCAGAAGCAATGTGGCATCTAAAAGTAAAGCAATTTAAAGCTGTAGTAACAATGGACTCTCATGGTAATAGCCTTCATAGAGACGTTGAAAAGTCTTCTCTTGAAAAGCTTGCCCAATTTAAAGAGCCTGTATTTAAATAATTTCAAAACGATGGGTGTTTTATGCGCCTATCGTTTTTTTTATTGTTTTAAATTTCGCCTTTTTGTTTCTTGGAAAACCTTTCACAGCATGTTTTCATCTATAATACAGAAACTACATGTAGAGTTAGAAATTAATGTTTTTTATATAAATCAAATAAATGGAAAGGAGATGGGAGAATGAAGCGAAAAAAGGGCTTAATACTACTTCTAACAGCATTATTAATGCTTCCTACTATGGCGACCGTAGATGCTAATACGTATTCAAATGCTAAGTTTAACTGGGGCTTTAAAAAGAGTGTTAATCACGAGCCACCTTCTGCTGGGAAGCAGTTGGATGACTTACTATCAAAATATAACAGTTTCTATTTAGGCGATACGACTAAAAAAGAAATCTACCTTACCTTTGATAACGGATATGAAAATGGATATACTGCACCTGTTTTAGACGTCTTAAAAAAGAAAAATGTACCGGCAACCTTTTTTGTAACAGGCTACTACCTTAAGGATCAACCAGAGCTTGTGAAACGAATGGTCAAGGAGGGTCATATTGTCGGAAACCACTCCTATCATCACCCTGACCTCACAACCGTAAGTGATGTTAGACTTAAGAAAGAGCTTGAATTAGTTAAGGAAGAATATGAACAGCTTACTGGTGAAAAAGGGATGAACTATTTACGTGCCCCTAGAGGGGTTTTTAGTGAGAGAACATTAGCTCTTTCAGAACAATTAGGTTATACAAATGTTTTCTGGTCATTGGCTTTTGTTGACTGGTACACCGATCAGCAAAAAGGCTGGAAATATTCTTATGATCAAGTGATGAAACAAATCCACCCAGGTTCGATACTCCTTTTACACACTGTGTCAAAAGACAACGCTGAGGCGTTAGAGAAAATTATTACAGATCTACAGGCAGAAGGGTATGAATTCAAGAGTCTTGATGACTTAATGATGGAAAGAACTCTTCCACATCCTTGGTTATTTAGTTATGACCAGGATGCGATAAATTCTTAATCAGTGGGCGTTCCTTTGAGAACGCCTTTTGTTATTTCGTGCATAAATTGTAAGGAAACGTGCAAAAAAAGAGAAATTCCGTGCATATATGTCAAAAGACGTGCAAAATTCAAACATCGCCGTGCAAATATGTATAAAAGCGTGCAAAAACAATAGTTTACTGATGAACATGGCATTGAATTCCTAGATCAACCACAGCAATTCAAACTAACATTAGCAACCAACATATAGAATGACCACTTTTCATGATATAATACCAAGAAATTGTCTTTAAATGACAGAATGAACAAGAAATGATAGGCTATACTTTAACTAAGAACAATAAATGGAGCGGATATGATTGAAGAATAAGCAGCAAGATGGAGGAGCAGTTCTAGAAATAGGACAGGCATTTCCTTTAACGATAAAGAGATTAGGTATAAATGGAGAAGGTGTTGGATTTTTTAAGAGAAAGGTTGTATTTGTAGCAGGAGCACTACCTGGTGAGGAGATTGTTGCAGAAGCTACAAAAGTACAACCATCTTTAATAGAAGCAAAAATTAAAAGGATTCGTAAAAAATCACCTGATCGAGTAGCCCCACCATGTCCAATTTATGATCAGTGTGGAGGATGTCAGCTTCAACATCTAAATTATCAAGGTCAGCTGCGTGAAAAGCGAGATATTGTTATTCAAGCTTTTGAAAGATACACGAAAATTCCAATGGATCAGCTAGAGGTTAGGCCTACAATTGGAATGGAAGAACCTTGGAATTATCGAAATAAGAGTCAGCTTCAAGTGGGTCTTGATAAACAAAAAGTTATAGCAGGTCTTTATGGAATGAACTCTCATGAGCTTATTGATATTTCTGACTGTATGATTCAACATAAAAGCACGAATCACGTTACCCAGGTTGTTAAAACCATTTTACAGGACCTTAAAATATCTATTTACAATGAACGATCAAGAAAAGGACTCGTACGGACGATTGTAACAAGAGTTGGAATTGAGACTGGTGAACTTCAGGTGATTTTAATCACTACTCAAAAAGAAATCCCACGTCGTGAACTGTTAATAAAAGAGATTCAAAAGAGATTACCAGAAGTAAAATCGATTATGCAAAATATAAATGGTGAGAAAACATCGCTCATTTTTGGAGAAAAAACCCTACATATGGCTGGTAAGGATACGATTCAAGAAGTACTAGGTGACCTTTCATTTGAGTTATCGGCAAGAGCATTTTTCCAGCTCAATCCAGTTCAAACCATTAAGTTATATGATGAAGTGAAAAAAGCAGCAGCTCTAACAGGGCGTGAGAAAGTATTAGATGCCTATTGTGGAGTCGGGACTATTGGACTTTGGTTAGCCTCTTCGGCAAGTGAAGTACGCGGTATGGATGTGATTGCTGAATCAATTGATGATGCAAGAAAGAATGCTGCTAAGCATGGTTTTGCAAAAACATCTAAATACGAAGTAGGCAAAGCAGAACAGATTTTACCGAAATGGGTAAAGGAAGGCTGGAAACCGGGTGTGGTCATAGTAGATCCGCCAAGAACGGGTTGTGATCAAGGTTTGCTTAATACTTTGAAAAATATAAAGCCAAAGAAGATTATATATGTTTCATGTAATCCTTCAACTCTAGCTAAGGATGTTGCTGAACTAGGAAAGTTATATTCAGTACAATACATGCAACCGGTAGACATGTTTCCACATACAGCACATGTTGAAGTGGTAACTACTTTAACTTTAAAATAATGAATGGCAGAGGCTATATGGTCTCTGTTTTTTATTTTATTTAGCAAAATGGGGAAACTTTTTTTACAAATGGGACAACTATATGACATTTGTCATACTCCTCACTGTGACATTTATGACTTATCTAATGACAGTTTTCACTTTACAATTAGATTAATTAGTCGACGCCTGCATGTTAAGAACAGGCGAACCGCCGAGGAGGAATACATGACATGAGTAAATCAAATATTGCAAAACTAAAAAAAGATGTTTCTCCATATGAACAAACCGATACAAAAGCTAGTATTATACAGATTTTAAACACAATCGTTCCTTTATTAGTTCTATGGTATGGAGCGTATTTAAGCCTTTCAATTTCATATTGGGTAACCCTTCCTTTACTAGTAGCAGCTTCAGGGTTTATGGTACGTACGTTTATCTTATTCCATGATTGTTGTCATCAATCGTTTTTTAAGAGTAGAAGAGCGAATGACATTCTAGGGACAATCACGGGAATTCTAACGTTAGTTCCTTATCAGCAGTGGAAGCATAGTCACTCAGTTCACCATGCTACTAGTAGTAATCTTGATAAAAGAGGTACTGGTGATATGTGGCTTCTTACCGTAAAAGAGTATCAAGAGGCTACGTTATGGACGAAGATTTGTTACCGTTTTTATCGCAATCCGATTGTTATGTTAGGAATTGGACCGATAGCTACTTTCCTGATTCAGTACAGATTTAATCGTAAAGGTGCTAGACGTAAGGAAAGAATTAATACGTATGTAACTAATGTTTCCATTGTTGGCTTGTATGCTTTACTAGCATGGATCATTGGTTGGCAGAATTTCCTTCTAATTCAAGGACCAATCTTCTTCGTTTCAGGTATGCTTGGAATTTGGCTGTTTTATGTGCAGCATCAATTCGAAGACTCGTATTTTGAAAATGAAGAGGAATGGAGCTATGTGCAAGCTGCTGTTGACGGTAGTTCTTATTATAAATTACCAAAGGTATTACAATGGATTACTGGGAATATCGGATTTCACCATGTCCACCACTTAAGTCCAAGAGTACCTAACTATAATTTAGAAAAGGCACACAACGCAACACCACCACTTCACAAAGCAACGACAATTACGATTGGAACCAGCTTTAAGTCGCTTAACTATAGGCTGTGGGATGAGGATAACAAAACGTTTATTAGCTTTAAGGATTTGAAGAAAGTTAAATATTCAAAGCAAAATAAAGCTGGAATAATAGACGAACTCAAAACTAAGAGACCAAGTTTGCAGTCAAAATAAAGATGTAATACTAGACCCCACTTAAACTTGACGAATACAAGCAGAAGTGGGGTTTATTTATGGTAAAATAATGGTAGAAGTGAATGTTGGAAAGGAAGTACGTAGTATGAAGAAATGGGGAAAATTATTTAGGAAAAATACAGGACTCAGTCCCTATGTATGGGTTGTTTTCTACATTCTTCCGTTTTATTTTATATTTCATTCTTCCTCGACTTATGAAGTAGCGTTTGGAATCACAATGATTGTCCTGTTTTTTATCAGCTATGTATTATCCTTCGTCTCAAATGGGTGGCTTGTTTATTTTTGGACTAGTGTTCAAATAGCCATTTCAAGTGCGATGAGTTTGATATTTGGATATATATATTTTTCTCTTTTTCTTGCTTTTCTTATCGGTCATTTAAAAAACCGAATAGCGTTCTTTATCCTATATTTAGTCCTACTGATCAGCACGTTTGTCACAGTAAATTATGGGTTCGTAACAGGGAATCGGGTTTTCTTTACTCAACTTCCGTTTGTTTTTCTAAGTGTTTTAGCTGTAATCCTTCTTCCAGTTAGCACTTACAATAAGAACAAAGAGGATCTTTTACAGGGCAAGTTAGAGGATGCAAATAAACGAATCTCTGAGCTAGTTAAGTTAGAGGAACGACAACGAATTGCTCGTGATTTACATGATACGCTTGGTCAGAAGCTATCATTAATCGGCTTAAAGAGTGACTTGGCTGGCAAATTAATTCATAAAGATCCGATAAAAGCTAAAAGTGAAATAAAGGATGTACAACAGACAGCTAGAACAGCGTTAAAGGAAGTCCGTGAACTGGTAACACAGATGAGAGGCACAAAGCTTGAGGATGAAGTTTTTAGAGTGAAACAGATTTTAAATGCAGCGCAAATTCAATTTATCTTAGAGGGACAGCCGCGACTCACTAACGTCTCTTTAATTGCGGAAAATGTAGTCAGTATGTGTCTTAAAGAGGCTGTAACAAATGTAGTAAAGCACAGTAAAGCGAGTAAATGTACATTGAGTATTAAACCAACCTCAAATGCCTTAATCGTAAAGGTGCAAGATGATGGTGTTGGGATTATGTTAGAGAACGAGGATTATAAGGGAAATGGCCTTCAAGGGATGATTGAAAGACTGGAGTTTGTGAATGGAATTTTAGATATTCAG
Source organism: Bacillus mesophilus (assembly GCF_011008845.1). Taxonomy (GTDB): domain Bacteria; phylum Bacillota; class Bacilli; order Bacillales; family SA4; genus Bacillus_BS; species Bacillus_BS mesophilus. The sequence continues at coordinate 167,400 of NZ_JAAIWM010000006.1, forward strand.
TCAGAAAATGGAACGACCATTATGATTAAAGTACCATATGCTCATAGACAGGAGGAGGTGGAAGAATGATACGTATTGTAATTGCGGAGGATCAAAATATGCTTCTTGGTGCACTTTCAGCGTTGATTGACCTAGAGGAAGATATGGAAGTGGTTGGAAGGGCAAGTAATGGTGAAGAGGCTGTTAAGCTTGTACATCTTCATAAACCAGATATTTGTATAATGGACATTGAAATGCCAGGGAAAAGTGGACTTGATGCGGCTGAAGAGCTAAAGGATTCTGGTTGTAAGATTATCATCTTAACCACCTTCGCTAGATCTGGATATTTCGAACGAGCAGTTAAAGCAAATGTGAACGGCTATATGTTAAAGGATAGTCCAAGTGACGAGTTGGCTAGTTCAATACGTAGTGTCATGGACGGACGACGTATTTATGCTTCAGAGTTAATTGATGAGGCTTATAGTCAAGAAAATCCATTAACAGAACGTGAGAGTGCTGTCATTGAATTGATGGCTGAAGGTAAAAGTACAAAGGAAATTGCGAGTCAGTTATATATAACAACAGGGACCGTTCGTAATTATATATCAGTGATTTTAGATAAGCTCGAGGTCACAAACCGTATTGAGGCAATCCGTAGGTTTAAAGAAAAAGGTTGGTTTAAATGACTTACTTTGCATAAGGGATAAAGATATAGCCATTATTAAATTTCTTATATCATAGTGAAAGTTGGACGGAGCTAAGTAGCTCCGTTTATTTATTTTGGGCGCCTTAGGTGTGAATGATGTTTTACATTTGTTTATAATAAAAGTAGTAAGGAGGGTAATAAGATGTCTACATATATAGAGTGGTTGAACAATGTTAATTATCTAGACTTCTTTATTGTCATCGCAGTGGTGATCGGTGTATTGGTGTTGCGTCTTTTGGTTTTATGGAGTACAAAACGGTTACAAAAGTATTATGACGCTACACGTAGTATGATTAATTGGTTTACGTTTTACGGAATTCTGATATTTTTACTTATTTATTTTTCGAAAGCAAATTGGATGTTTACAGGACTGTTTAGTATGGGAAATGTTGAAATAACATTTTTCTTGATCATTGTTGCAATCTTGATTATTTCTTTAGCTAGTCGCATTTCAAAAATCACAACAAATGTCCTTTTGCCGAATATCTATAGTCGTTACAACTTAGACAAGGGATTACGATTTACATTTGACCGCATTATTCATTATACGATTATGGTCATTGCCATCATAACAAGTTTAACAACTGTTGGAATTGATTTAAGTGCGTTAACGGTTTTTGCAGGGATCATAAGTGTCGGGATTGGGTTTGGACTTCAAAATATTGCTTCGAACTTTATATCAGGGATTATCCTTTTATTTGAGAGACCTATTAAGGTTGGGGATAGGGTCATTGTTGACGAAATTATCGGAGATGTAGAGAAGATTAATATGCGGGCAACGATTATTAAAACGCTTGATAATGAGCATATCATTGTTCCCAATTCTTATTTTTTAGAAGAGAAGGTTGTTAATCGTTCCTTTAGTGATCCTAAGCTTCGTCTCGTTCTGCCAATTGGGGTTGCTTATGGAACAGATGTAGATAAGGTTCGGGAGTTACTTTTAGAAGTGGCAAGAGAAGAACACCTCGTTTCTCCAACTGTTCTAACTTCACCTGAACCATTTGTGAATTTCGTAGGTTTTGGTGACTCGTCATTAGATTTTGAATTATTTGTTTGGATAGCCGATCCTAATCAGTTCATTGTCATCAAAAGTAATGTAAACTTTAGAATTAATCGTATTCTTGCAGATAATAATATTGAAATTCCATTTCCACAACGAGATCTACACATAAGAAGTGTCGATCAACAGGTTCAAAATAAATTTAAGTAAAAGAATGAGACCTACTACGGTATGTAGGTCTCATTCTTATTTTCGTTTAGCAATCTTCCAATTGGCTAGGAATTTTAAAAGGGAATTTACTAATCTTAGGAGAATAGAATATATAATCATGCTAGAGAGGGAGATTACAATAAACGCGAACTTACATACATATAAGATTAGAAACTATGTAGAAAATGATGCCGTAGAAATAGGAAGTTTTGATTTTATGGCAATGCTTGCGTACCAATATAATGGAGACTATCAAGCTGAGAATATTTTTTGTGCACAAGACGAAGAAGGTCATATTTTAGGAGCGGGTCATTTAGTACCAGATCAAACATGGTTACTGCTAGGAAAAGCTGATCAACCAGCTGACTTTATCTATAAACTAAATCTTGATATTTCGATCAATCACAACCGACCAGGAAGTGAGCGGGTATTAGAAGATTTATTTATCTCATTAGTTAGTCGAGCTAAGCAATTAAGAGCAGAGCACCCAACTAAAAAGATAAGCATTAGTCATACAATTGAATCAGATGATCTAGAGGAAATAGACTTCTATCTGTCTAAAGGTTTTATTGTAAGGAGAAACCATTTAATCATGAAAAGAGATTTAACAGAGCCTATTCCTGAGCAATCTCTCCCGAAACATATTAAAATCATCAACTGGAAGATGAAAACTCAAGAGGAAGAGGAGCAATATCTTAAAGCTGAAGAAGCGGCAGATGCAGATGGGCTCTCCTGGAGTATAAATACGTTGAGGTGGACAAAGGCAGGTGCAGAATGGGATACCTTTACAGCCTTTGAAGGAGAGAAAGTGATTGGTAGTGTAATGACATGGGGATTAGGTGCAGATAGAAGTGCGACGGAAAGTATTTTTGTTCTACCAGAGTGGAGACGAAAAGGGGTCGCGAAGGCGGTTATAACCGAAGCCTTGAAATTCCTAAAGAAGCAGGGGAAAACTGAGGCGACCCTAGGTGTATTCGATGAAAATGCAGGGGCAATTTCCTTATACAAAGCATTAGGTTACAAAATGCTTTCTATTAATATTGAGTTTGGATTGGAGATATAGATCTTGTTCGTGAGACAAGGTCCTTCTTAAATAATTGTAAGGAGAACAACACAAATGAGATATAAATTTGATTCAAATAAAAAATGGATAAGGGAAGGTTTAAAGTCCTTACTACAAGTGATTATTGCTATTCCCTTATCTTATTATTCCCTTTTCACTTTTGATACAGGTGATTCATTAAGCTTGATTTTAGGTGTTGTATTAACAGTATTTGTATTAATCCAGATTAATCGTTCTGTATACTATTTTACATTACACCAGAAAGACTACCTGATCATGGAAAAAGAGTCAGTATCCATATACAAAGGAAATTTCTTCGCAAGAAAAGTCATTCCATATAATAAAGTGGAACGCGTTGTTCAAATTGAAGACCTGATCGTCTTTAGACTTCAAAATGGGGAAGAAGAGCAAATTTACACAGAGTTGCTTTCTGGTGAGGGTACCCTTGAAGTGAAGAAGGCACTTAAATGTAGATTCGGACAAAAGGCGATTGCTTTTTAACGGTATTGATCCAATTTTTAGAGATGAAACCATATGAATAAGGTTATCAAGAAAATTAGGGGTGAAGTATGAGGTTCTGGAAATCTAGAAAATTCCTAGTTTTGACTTCAGTTGCATTTATTGTTTCAGGGCTAATTTTCTACTTTTTTTATGGTATGCCGTGGAACTTAATTACCTATAAAGGAATGTTTGAATCGTATTTAGAAAATAAGTACGAAGAGGATTTTGTTATTGCAGAGATCTCATATGACCTTCTTCACGGTGGAGGAACGTATCACGCATATGCCTACTCAAAGAATAATCCTGAGGTCATGTTTTATGTAGGACAAAATGTAAGGCAAGAGGAGCTTGAAGATTCCTATCATTATGAAATGTGGAGGTTTCAGGCTCATAATGAATGGACTCCTATTATAGAAGAAATTTTCCCTACTAAGTTTAATCATTCAGTAGAGGTTAGAGATTTTCTTGATCCCACTGATACAGAGAGTTCTACTTTATCGAATTATAAGGATATGGTGACTTTAGAAATTGGAGTAGCAATGAACAATACTACGATAACGAGAGAAAACAAAGAAACAGAGTTGAGAAAGGTTTATAAACTTTTAGAAGACTTGAACAAAAGAGGAGTAAACCTGCATCACTTTGGAGTAGATTATAAAAATAAGACACTGCAATTAAATAATCATGAGGTTCGGTCTGTAAAACAGCATGGGGATCTAGTCAATGTATTAATGGATTATAAATGAACGCAAGGCTAGACTGTATAAATAGGGAACTCGCCGAAATATTACGGCGAGTTCCCTGTTTATGTGTAAGTTATCTTATTACCCCATGTGGAAGCATGGCATGAACGCCCTTTACTCCGTTAACAACCTGAGTAATTCTTAAGTCAACCGCAACACTTGCTAACGCTGTTGCCTCTGTTTTCTCGATGTTGTAGATTTCTTGCATCAGCTGTACCATTTCATCTAGGGCAGTAGCAGTTGCTTCATTTAGATCCTCGTGAAAACCAAACGTTATCCATGCTGTTGGAGTCTTTGCTCTTGGCATGTTAACCTGCATATTGTCATGGACTATTAAGGTGATATCGACATGATCCATCGGACACTCTATTGCAGTACCAGATACCTCACCATCACCTTGTACAGCATGTCCATCTCCAATCGAGAACAGTGCGCCATCAACAGATACTGGTAGGAATAGGCTAGTTCCTCTTACTAGCTCCTTGCAGTCGATGTTTCCGCCTGCATATCTTGGTGGAGCAGTTGGGTGGATGCCGTCTTCAGCAGGGGCAACTCCCATTAGTCCCATAAAAGGCTGTAATCCAACATGAAACTTTTTCTGACCTATTTCACAGCTGCCGGTCATCTTCGTTGTATCCAATTCCCAATCCAGCTGCACGGAAGGTGCTTCCGTAATCCCTAACTTTTCATTTTGCCAGCTATTATTGCCGCCTGCCCAATTGCGTCCGTACCAACCAGGTGTCAGATCATTCACTCTAACTTCTAGTACCGTTCCTGGCTTTGCTTCTTTTACTGCAATGGGACCAATGATGGGGTGTCCAGGACGTTCTTCCTTTTCACGAGAAGTATAAACAGTTCTTTCTTGCTCTTTGGAATTTGAATATCCCCATTGGATATCCGCAGTTGTTAAATGAAGAGAATCTCCAGAGTTTACCGTTATAATTGGCACATACTCCTTACTAAAGGAACCATGCAGATGCTCGTTTTTAAGTTCAATTTTATGGATCAATACGTTCACTCCTAAATATGATGTTCTTGCTCGCTCATATTATTTCAATAAAATATGACAAAAAACCTTCTAAAAATTTAAAAAGGATTATTTCGTTTCCATATTATTGGAAATTTTGGTAAAATGTAATTATCCTTAAGAGGACTTTGTTCGTCATGTAGTGTGATTCAACTTCATGGAACTTTCATATGGGTTAGTAAATAAGTATAGTTCTTTTGACCTATGGGCATTACTGTATTAAGATTTTATGTATGAAACTTTACTGTCGTTTAACTTAATGAGGATTGAGAGACAGTTTGGTAATACCAGAAAAGAAAAGACTAGTCAAAAGGAACTAGTATTTTCAACATAAATACTATATTTTTCAAATTAATAGGAATATATTCCTGTATAGCTATTGCATATAGTCCTATATTCCTATATATTATTATTAGAGATAGTAAATTTAATAGATAATGATAAAGGCAAATCCGTTGAAAGATGGAGACGCAAAGCTAAAGGGGCTAAGATCAGTTAAGTGATTACGCCAGCCAGTTACCGATAGATCATCTTCCTATACAGATAGATAGACTAATCGGGATTTTTGGATTAGTCTATTTTTTGTTTCTATCACCATAACCATTCAAAGGAGATTGGTCTGTATGGAATTAATTTATTTATTGTTGGGGTTACTGATAGGTGCGGTGGGTCTACAATTTTATAAAATGTTCTTAAAGGCAAAGGTTAAGGATAGATGGGCTAATGAAAAGAGAATTTATAATTTAGTGGAGAGCTCGAAGGACATCATTTACTATTATGAAATAAAGCCTGAGCGTAAGTTCAGATACTTAAGTCCGTCCATTGATAAGATTCTAGGTGAAGGACTCGTTTCAGAAAGTTACCGAAATCCGAATACTCCACTAGAGTTAGTGCATCCAGATGACTACCACATCATCCTCAGTAAATTATCCGGAGACTTAGATTTTAATGAACCAATTTTACAACGTTGGAGAGATTCTCAAGGAAATTTTATATGGTTTGAAGAATATGCATCTCCAATCTTTGAAGAAGGAGAATGTGTGGCAATTCAAGGGATTATCAGAAACATCGATGAAAAAGTAAAATTGCAGGAGGATCTTGAGTATCGTATTGCTCATGATTCTCTGACGGGAATATATAACCGCAGTTACTTCGATGAACAAATGGAGAAGTACAATAAGGCTGTAGATACACCAGTTTCTGTCATTCTATGTGATTTAGACGAATTAAAGGTACTAAACGATACTTACGGACATAAGACGGGTGATTTGCTTATTAAAGAAGCAGCACATATACTAAATCAATTTTCAAATAGCAAGACCGTGGTAGCTAGAATAGGTGGAGATGAGTTTGCCATTCTATTAGAACATGAAGAAGGAAACCCTTCTTATGCTAGTCAATTAGTCAACGATATCAAGCAGAGTATCTATTTATATAATCTTGAAAGTGAAGCATTGCAAATAAAAGTATCAATTGGATTTTCACATAGCTCATCCTCATTCGGACAAATGAGTAAGCTATTTGTTACAGCTGATGCAAAAATGTATCAAGAGAAAAATCAAAAACGCGAACTACAATTAGAAGGTTATAAAAATTAGGCTGTCGACGTGTGAAAAGTCGTCAGCCTTTTTACTTATAACACATCAACACGTTAAAGCATCGGGGGCCAGGCCCCCGATGCTTTAACGTGTTAAACTATGACAGAATGAGTTACTTTTATTACTGTTGGCTGAGTAGTTTCTGGATGACTAGGTTTGTTAGGTTTGGTACTACATCAAGAGAGTATGTTAATTCCATTCGTTCGTATTTTTTGTGTGCATCAAAGCCGTATGGTCCTATGTTGATTACAGGAACGTTGATTTCTCTAATATCCTGGTAATTAACATAGTGCTTTGAACCCCAGCCTGGATTATTGGAAGTCACTGCTTCAATTCCAGCAGGGTCATCGCTTAGAGCGACAAAGCTCATATCAGAGATGTATGGAAAGAAGTTACGAACAACAATGGGATGCTGATAGCTTGGCTGAATTTCTGAAACTGCATCATCTAATGCCGTAATTAAGTTGAGTTCAGCATCGTTTTTACCGCTGAGTTCGATTCTTGGTGAATACAGAGACGAATAAAATAAAATCATAGCTGGACGTTTGTCTTCCATCCATTTCCACGCTTCTTCTACTACTCTAGCAGCAAACATTCTAGTATCTAAGCTTTGATCAAGTAGAAGTTGCTCTTTAAAGTTGGTCATGTGCTCTACATAAGAAAGGCCATGCGCTTCTATAAGCTGCTTATTCATTTCTTCATAGGTATACACACGTGGAACCCAAGTTAGCTCTTTAAATGGCTCTCCACTTATCTCACAATAGGTTTTATATCTGTCACGATATAATTTTAATGAGTTCTCGAATGCTATATGAGCCTCTGCCTTTAGCTTTTCTAATACTTCCTTTGGGGTCCACGAGTGGATAAAGAAATTATAGTAGACATATGCTGAAAGGGCCGTTTGGACAGTATAAGACGGCTTTAAGTCAGTTTGCTTTAATGAGACAGGAGGTACTGTTATTTCTCCGAATGCTTCATTACATAAAGCCGGATTATAATTTATCTGCCTTGTTAATTCAGCTGCTAAGAAGTTTGGATCTAACCCCTCAAAGCAAGAACCAACATGTGTTTCAGCACCCGTAATAAAGAATGAAGGCAATAGTTTTCCAACTGTTCCTTTATAAATATATCGATTTTCATCTCCCTCATAACGGGGTGAAACAAAGTCGGCATTAATGGCACCGATATAATTGAAACCATGCTCTTCCTTCCAAGCGATTAGGTCTTTTAGAGCAGATAAGATTCCATGCGAACCGTCCTCTTCATCACACTCTGCTACTATCACGAGATTTCCCAGAAGTTGATCAGGATTTTCTGAGTAATACTTTAATAGATATAGATGACTAGCTAATCCGCTTTTCATGTCTAAAACACCACGACCAAACATCCATTCACCAGAATGAGCATGTTCTTTTATACATTCATCATGCAGGTTTTCTTTCTTAATTTCAGCGAGCAGCTCATCAGGATGGATGGCCTTATCAGCTAAATGGTTGAAGTCATCAATTCCAACAGTGTCCATATGTCCCATTAAAATGATTGTAGGTTCTTGTTGTTGACTCGCTTTCGTACCTTTTACAAAGGCAAGTACATTGTAACGTTCTTGATCATCATCAATTGTCTTTGTCATTTTAATATGGGTAGGATTTTCCTTGAAATATGGATAAGAAGAAAGGAGAGTATATAATGCCTGGGCAATTTCCTTTTCGCCGCTTGTGTTCACTATACTTTCTATATTAACTAGTTGTTTTGTTAGAAATAGCACTTCTTCTCGGCAATGTAACAAATTGAACACCTTCTTTATGTGATATGAGTACAAAGTATCTTAATCTCTAACAAATTACAATAGGAAAGGTGATAAAAAAAGATTACTATTTTTAACAATGGATGTTTTCTAAACTTTTGTGAGCTAATTTAGTATGTTTTGTTAAATATATTTCGGTCAGTGTTTTTAGTAGGGTCTTCAACCATTATAAAAAAGGCTGTGTTAAAACCTTGTTGTTGATTTTCGTTTCAGAACACTCGCTTTCCGCGGGCGAGTCCGTGAGCCTCCTCGGCGAAAAGCGCGCCTGTGGGGTCTCCCGTGACCCGCTCTCCCGCGCTTGCACAGGATGTGCTGACCTCTACGTTTGCCACAGGACGTGGCAGCCTTTAGTAGAGGTTCCTTTACACTCGCGTCCTTCCACTACAATCAACACTGGCCTTTAACATAGCCATAAAAAAAGTGTATTGAATATAAATATACTTGCATAAACATAAAGGGTCCATCAGAAGGAAAATACAATATTAATGCATAAAGGTGAGGTTATTCACCTATTTTTATAAATAATATTGCATAAAAATACTATAAGTATTATAATCATACAATATTAAGGGATTTAGGAGTTGAGTAGTGTGAAGGCAGCAGTTATTGGAGGAACCGGCTATAGTGCGATTGAATTAATCAGGATCTTACACCATCATCCATATGTTGAGCTTGAGACCGTAGTATCTCACTCAAAAACAGGAAATGAGCTTCAAGACATATATCCACATCTTACAAGTATCATGCAGACACCGTTAACAGGATTGGATGTGGAAGAAATTTGTCATACAGCAGAGGTTGTATTCTTTGCAACTCCGTCTGGCATAAGCAAGGATCTTCTACCCGGATTTCTAAATAAAGGAGTAACCTGCATTGATTTATCAGGGGACTTCAGGTTGAAGTCGAGGGAAAGCTATGAGAAATGGTACCATCATGAAGCTGCAGAGGAATCTTATTTAAATCAAGCGGTTTACGGACTGAGTGAAATATATAGTGAGCAAATCAGGAAGTCGTCGTTTATCTCAAATCCAGGCTGTTACCCTACTGCCACACTACTAGCTTTACTTCCAGCGGTTCAAAAAGGTCTATTAAACAATCAATCAATCATTATTGATGCAAAATCAGGTGTGTCTGGAGCAGGAAGAGGACTATCACTTGGCACTCATTACGGAGAGATTAATGAAAATCTTAGGGCCTATAAGCTAGGAGCTCATCAGCACATTCCAGAAATTGAACAAATTCTTCAACATGAGTCAGGGAATCCTGTAACGATTTCATTTTCTACTCACCTTGTCCCGATGACGAGAGGGATTATGTGCACCATTTATGCAGATATGAATTCCTTTAAAACGACGAAGGAAATGATTGAGCTTTATGAAGCTTATTTTGAGAAACATCCTTTTGTAAGAATTCGAAAAGAAGGAACGCTTCCTTCTACAAAAGGGGTATATGGCAGTAACTACTGTGATATTGGATTCTACGCTGATGAACGAACAGGAAGACTCGTCATAGTTTCAGTGATTGATAATCTAGTAAAAGGTGCCTCCGGTCAGGCAGTTCAAAATTTAAATATCCTTAAAGGATGGGATGAGACTAGCGGACTGTTGCATGTACCGATGTATCCATAATTTAAGAGAGGGTGTGCCTCATGCAGGTAATTGAGAAGGAAAGTATTATCGTACTAGAAGGTGGAAATGTCACAACACCAAAGGGCTTTAAAGCGGGTGGAGTACATTGTGGTATTAAAAGAAAAAGACTAGATCTGGGCTACATTTACTCGGATGTTCCGGCCGTAACAGCTGGTGTATATACAACAAATCTATTCCAAGCGCCACCTTTAAAGGTGACACAAGAAAGCATTGAAAAGGAACAGATGATTCAGGCAGTACTTGTTAATTCAGGTAATGCCAATGCATGTACAGGAGAACAAGGATTAAAGGATGCTTATCATATGCAAGCTGCTTTTGCGGAAAAGCTTTGTGTACCGAATCATTATGTAGCAGTAACTTCAACTGGAGTAATTGGTGTTCATTTGCCAATGGAAAAAATAGATAACGGAATCCAACAGGTTCTTCTGGAAGACAATGAGGGTGCGACACTTTTTGAAAAGTCGATTTTAACAACCGATACAGATGTTAAAAACATATGCGTTCAGTTCGTGATTGATGGAAAGACCATTACGATTGGTGGAGCTGCAAAAGGATCTGGAATGATTCATCCTAATATGGCAACGATGCTTGGGTTTATTACAACAGATGCAGCAATTGGTTACGACGATTTATCAGCTGCTCTTAGGGAAGTAACCAATCAAACCTTTAACATGATTACCGTGGACGGTGACACTAGTACAAATGATATGGTCTTAGTTTTAGCAAATGGAGAAGCAAAGAATCAACCGCTAACAAAGGATCATCCGAGCTGGTCACTTTTTATGAATGGACTTAAGTTGGTTAGTGAATCGCTAGCTAAGCAGATTGCCAGAGATGGAGAAGGGGCAACAAAGCTAATCGAGGTTCAAGTAAAAAATGCTAGCGATATTGAGGTCGCACGTGCAGTTAGTAAATCAGTCATTTCTTCAAACCTAGTAAAAACAGCAATATATGGAACAGACGCAAACTGGGGGAGAATTATTTGTGCAGTAGGCTACAGTGGGCAACCCATTAACCCTGATACGATTACAGTTAAAATTGGACCAATTACTGTGGTTGAAAATGGTCTACCTACACCATTCGATGAAGACGAGGCAAAAGAGTATCTTCAGAATGAACTCGTTCAAATTTATATCAATTTAAATCAAGGTGATGCAACAGCAACAGCTTGGGGTTGTGACTTAACTTATGATTATGTCAAAATAAATGCTTCTTATCGGACATAAAGGGGATATAAGGGATGGAATACGTAGTTATAAAATGCGGCGGAAGTGTCATGGAGAACTTGCCAAAATCCTTTTATGAAAATATCGTGCAGCTACACCAGAGTGGTACAGTAAAACCGATTCTCGTACATGGTGGAGGTCCACTGATTTCCTCACTTTTAACAAAGCTTGGGATAGAAACGAAATTTGTTAATGGTCTTCGAGTTACGACAGCTGAAATGCTTGATCTTGTTGAAATGGTGCTAAGTGGTACAGTCAATAAACAAATGGTGAGAAGGCTGATTGGGGTAAACGGTAAAGCAATTGGAGTTAGTGGAGTAGACGGAATGCTCCTAAAATCTGAACCAACGAAGGATGCAGATCAACTTGGCTATGTAGGAGAAGTAGTCGGTGTTAATTACGATGTGCTCAACACCATTTTAAATGCAGGACATATACCTGTGGTTTCGCCAATAGGGATCGATGAGTCTGGTCAGCGCTATAACATTAATGGTGATGTTGCAGCTTCTGCAGTAGCGAAATCACTAGGAGCAAAGCTTTGTATGATCAGTGACATCCCAGGCATTTATACGGAACAAAACGGTAAAAAAGTAACCTTAAAACAGGTTACAAAGCAGGATGCTGAAGAAATGATCACGGATGGAGTGATTGCAGGAGGAATGATTCCGAAGGTGAAGGCTGCAATTGATGGTCTTCTGCATGGTATTCCAGAGGTTGTGATTATCAATGGAATGGAGCCAGATAGCTTACTAACCTTTGCATCTGGAAGTGAAATTGGCACCAAAATCGTGCTAGCTGGGGAGGGGCAATATGTCTACTAATGTAAAAAGTGATCCACTAATGTCCACATATAACAGGTTTCCATTAACGCTTGTAAAAGGAAAAGGAAGCTATGTATGGGACGAAGAGGGCGTTCAATATTTAGATTATACTTCTGGAATTGCGACCTGCAATCTAGGTCATGTACCAGATGTAGTAAAGGAAAAAATAGAGGAGCAGCTTCAAGAACTATGGCATTGCTCTAACCTTTATCATATTCCGGTTCAAGAAAAGCTGGCTTCGTTACTAGTTGAAAATAGCGTTGGTGACGCTGTGTTTTTTTGTAATAGTGGAGCAGAGGCAAATGAGGCCGCCATTAAGCTCGCGAGAAGATATGCACAAAAGGTGAAAGGAACAGACGCTTATGAAATCGTCACGTTCACTCAATCGTTTCACGGCAGAACCTTAGCCTCTTTAGCGGCAACGGGACAGGAAAAGCTACAAGCAGGTTTTTATCCTATGCTTCCTGGTTTTAGATATCTTCCTTATAACGATGTTTCAGCTCTTGAGCAGCTTGTCTCAGACAAAACATGCGCTGTCCTACTTGAGATCGTTCAAGGAGAAGGTGGTGTCGTGCCGGCAAGCCTAGAATGGATCACAGAGGTAGCTAAGCTATGCAAAGAGCATGATCTTTTACTAATGGTAGATGAAATTCAAACTGGGATGGGAAGAACGGGTACTCTATTTGCTTATGAACAATATGGAATACAGCCTGATGTAATCAGTATTGCTAAAGGTTTAGGTTCAGGGTTCCCGATTGGTGGAATTATCGCTAATGAGAAAGCGGCTAAAGGGTTTGAGCCAGGAACTCATGGTAGTACGTTCGGTGGAAATCCACTTGCCTCCTCTGCTGGTCTTGCTACAGTGGAGTACCTTGTAACAAGTGATGTCATTCAACGGGCAAAAGAAAGTGGGATTTATTTAGAATCACAGCTTCAGGAGCTAAAGACACAGTGTCCTATGATAGAAGACATCCGTGGAAAAGGACTATTGCAAGGTCTTGTGGTAAAAGAGGCAGCTAAAGTGGTAGAGAAGGCACGTCAGCATCATGTGCTAATTTTAACGGCAGGGCCAAATGTAGTAAGGATATTACCACCATTAACTACAACTAAAACTGAAATTGATCAGTTTATTAATATATTAAAGCTTGTATGTAAACAGCTAGAAAGCTAGATAGGAGGAATACGTAATGGATCAAGGGTATCTGATCCTTGAAACAGGAGAAGTGTTTGAAGGGAAAATAATTGGTAATATTCAAGATTGTATCGGTGAAGTGGTATTTAATACGAGTATGACAGGATATCAAGAGATGATGACAGACCCTTCCTATTCTGGACAAATTCTTACATTTTGTTATCCGTTAATCGGTAATTATGGAATCAATCTATCTGATGATGAAAGTAAAAAAGTATCGGTAGCCGGTGTGATCATCGGTGATGCTTGTGAGAAGCCTAGTCATTATTTAGCGACTAAATCACTATCAATTCAGCTTCAGGAAGCGGGTATTTCTGGCCTAACAGGAGTGGATACACGTTCATTAGTTCAAAGTATCCGTAAATCTGGAACAGTAAAAGGAGTGATTACAACTGTTCCTTCTTATAACAAAACGACACTAGCAGAATATGAATCTCCATTTTGGGTAGAAAAGGTATCAACGAAAGAAGCTGTTACCTATAACAACAATGGACCACATGTTGTATTGATCGATTTTGGTTATAAGAAGTCCATATTGGATGCGCTACTACAAGAAAATTGTAAGGTAACAGTTGTCCCTTATCACTTTACCTATAATCAGGTTAAATCTTTACATCCGGATGGTGTGTTATTGAGTAATGGTCCTGGAGATCCGATGGAACTACAAGGTCAATTTGAAGAGATTAAAAAAGTGACTCAGAACTATCCAACACTCGGTATTTGCCTCGGACATCAATTAGTAGCTTTATCTTATGGTGCGATAACTGAAAAGCTAACATATGGACATCGCGGAGGTAACCACGCGGTGAAGGAGCTTCTGACGGGTAAAGTCCGTATGACCTCTCAAAATCATAGCTACGTTGTCATGGAAGAGAGTATTAATTATGAGGAACTGATCATCACTTATCGCAATGTAAACGACAAAACGGTGGAAGGAATTAAACATCGTAAATACCCTGTCACATCCGTTCAATTTCATCCTGAAGCACATCCTGGACCAAGTGATACAGCTCATATTTTTACCGAATTTCTTCAACAAATCTCGTCTTTAGGAGCCGTCAACTATGCCATTAAATAAAAGTCTAAAAAAAGTACTCGTGATTGGGTCAGGACCAATCGTGATTGGTCAGGCAGCGGAATTTGATTATGCAGGAACGCAAGCATGTCTTGCATTAAAAGAGGAAGGAATCCAAGTCATCCTCGTCAATAATAATCCTGCCACGATTATGACTGATTCAGAAATTGCCGATCAGGTTTATATGGAGCCACTAACGGTGCCTTCTTTAGAGGAAATCATTAAGCGTGAAAAGCCAGATGGAATGATTGGAACGCTTGGTGGGCAAACGGGATTAAACTTAACTGTACAGTTATATGAACAAAATATACTCCAAAAATATAATGTTGAACTATTAGGCACTTCTGTTGATTCTATTCAAAAAGGTGAGGACCGAGAAAAGTTTAGAAACTTGATGATCGAGATTGGTGAACCAATTCCAGAGTCTAGTATTATTCACAGCTACGAAGAGGGAGTACAGTTTGTCAAGCAAATTGGCTATCCTGTCATTATCCGACCTGCCTATACGCTTGGTGGAGCGGGTGGGGGATTTGCCTATAATGATCAAGATCTAGAAATATATTTGAAAAAGGGATTAAAGGCGAGTCCGATTCATCAGGTCCTCGTTGAGCGGAGTATAAAGGGCTGGAAAGAAGTCGAATATGAGGTCATGAGAGATGAGAATGACACTTGTATTATTGTCTGTAATATGGAAAATATGGACCCTGTTGGCGTTCATACTGGAGACTCAATTGTTGTGGCTCCTTCTCAAACGTTAACTGATGTTCAATATCAAATGCTTCGTAACTCATCTCTAAAGGTGATTCGTGCATTGGAAATTGTCGGTGGCTGTAACATTCAATTTGCCTTAGACCCACATTCTAACCAATATCATATTATTGAGGTAAATCCTCGAGTGAGTCGTTCATCGGCATTAGCCTCCAAGGCAACCGGGTATCCAATAGCAAGAATGGCTGCGAAGTGTGCAATTGGTTACCACTTAGACGAATTATTAAATCCGATCACAGGCTCAACGTATGCATCCTTTGAGCCAGCACTAGATTATATCGTTGTGAAGTTACCAAGGTTTCCGTTCGATAAGTTTTCAGAGGCTGATCGAAGTCTTGGAACACAGATGAAAGCTACTGGAGAAGTAATGGCAATTGATCGGTCATTTGAAGGAGCCTTAAATAAAGCGATTCGTTCCTTAGAAATGAATGTCTGTGGACTGAAGATGTCTTCTTTAGAAAACCTATCAGACTCCGAGCTACTAGCTTTAGTGACGGAGGCAACGGATCTTCGTTTATTCGCATTAGCTGAAGCGATGTGGCAAGGAAAAACAATAGAAGATATTCATGGATTAACGAGTATTGATCCTTGGTTCCTAGAGAAGTTACTCGTGATTGTAAACCTTGAAAAGCAGCTAAGTTCCTATTCATTTGACGAAGTACCACTAGATTTATTAAAAGAGGCAAAGCGGAAGAATATTGGAGACCAGCGCTTATCACAAATCTTCTCGATACCAGAAAAGATAATAAGACAAAAGCTAAAAGTGATTAATTGGAAACCAAGCTATAAGCTAGTTGATACATGTGCTGCCGAGTTTGATGCGGTTACTCCGTACTACTATTCAACGTGGCAAGGTAGTGATGAGGTTCAACTAACTAGCACTAAACAGAAAATTTTAGTTATCGGCTCTGGTCCGATTCGTATCGGTCAAGGTGTAGAATTTGACTATTGTTCGGTTCATGCTGCTTTAGCTGTAAAGAAAAAAGGGTATGAAGCCATTGTTATTAACAATAATCCTGAAACAGTTAGTACGGATTATTCGGTTGCGGACCGACTATATTTTGAGCCCTTAGCAACTGAAGATGTTCTTCATGTAATAGAAAAGGAGAAAGTCGACGGAGTACTGATCCAGTTCGGTGGTCAAACTGCTATAAATTTGGCTCAATCGCTTCAAGAAGAAGGAGTCATGTTACTAGGTACATCTGTAGAATCAATAGATGCTCTAGAAGACCGTAAGCAATTTTACGAGGTTTTACAAAAGCTTGAAATCCCTCATATTAAAGGAGAAACAGTGACCGCGGCAGATCAGCTAATTCAGCAAGCAAATGAGTTGGGATATCCTGTGTTAGTAAGACCTTCCTATGTAATTGGTGGTCAATCTATGTATATTTTTCATCAAGAACAGGATCTGATAAGCTACATTTCTAGATTGCTAGCAAGTGGAAATGATAGAATTTGGCCATTATTAGTAGATTCTTATATACCGGGACTTGAGTGTGAGGTAGACGTCATTAGTGACGGAAAAGATATCGTAATCCCTGGAATTTTTGAGCATATAGAAAAAGCAGGTGTTCATTCAGGTGATAGTGTGACAATTTTTCCTCCAATTTCATTATCAGACAATATAAAAGAAACTCTAATAGATTATGCGAAACGAATTTCCACCTCGTGTTCTATTATTGGCATGATGAATATCCAGTTTGTCATTTCAACTAACATTGTTTATGTACTAGAGGTAAACCCACGTTCATCGAGAACAGTACCCATCATGAGTAAGGTGACAGGAATTCCCATGGTAGAATGGGCAACGAATGTTCAGCTTGGTGACTCTTTAAAAGGTCTTTCTAATGAAACAGGTTTATTGCAGGAACCTAGCTATTATTCAGTAAAAGCACCCGTGTTTTCGGCCACGAAGCTAAAGGGCGTTGATCATATTTTAAGTCCCGAAATGAAGTCAACCGGTGAAGTATTAGGTTTAGGGTATACAGTAGAAGAGGCAATGAAAAAAGCGGTCTGGTTTGATGATAAGCAGCATCATATAACAAACAAGATGATATTCTGTTCCATCTCTGAGACTGCTAAACAAGAGAGTATTGAGATCCTTAAAGAATTAGCTGACAACTCCTTTAACATGATGGCAACAGAAGGGACAGCAGCATTTTTAAATGAAAATGGAATTCTAGCAGAGAGTATTCCGAATCCGAAGGAATCGTTAGAACAGCTTTGGAAGGATGGCAAAGTTGGAGTCGTGCTTAATATCCCAACACAGGGAAGAAATGAAGGAAAGCTCGGGTATTTCATTCGGGAGTTATCAACGCGCTACCAAATCCCATGCTTTACTAGTCTAGATACATTCAAAAGGGTTATGAAGCTAAATCCAGAACAAAACATACAAGTAAAATCGATTCAAGAATATGTTAGCAAGGCAGAAAAAATAAGTATTTAGAAGGGTGGAAATTATGTTAAATAAAGTGAAATGGCAGCCAGAATGGGTCGGAACAAAAATGAGTCAGAAGGACTTTTTAACCATTGAGCAGTGTACACCAAATGAAGTCATGTCCTTACTTACAGATGCACTTCATATGAAAAAGCTACAAAAACAAGGAATTCCACATCCTTATTTAAGTGGTAAGGTGTTAGGATTAATTTTTGAAAAGTCTTCAACAAGAACTAGGGTTTCTTTTGAGGTGGGGATGCTTCAACTAGGAGGTCATGCGATCTTCCTTAGTTCAAAGGACATTCAGCTGGGTAGAGGTGAAACGGCATCTGACACGGCAAAGGTGCTATCAAGATATGTAGACGGTCTTATGATACGAACATTTAGTCATTCTTCTATTGAAGAATTTTCTCAAAATGCAACAGTGCCGGTTATTAACGGGTTAACCGACCTTCACCATCCATGCCAGGTACTTGCAGATTTATTAACGGTATTGGAACATAAAGGGAAGCTAAACGGATTAAAAATGTGTTATGTTGGAGACGGAAACAATAATATGGCGCATTCACTCATTGAGGGGGCCGTCAAAGTTGGCATGCATATTAGTGTAGCATCTCCAGTAGGCTATGAACCGAATGCTGATATATTATATCAAGCAAAATTAGATGCCGAGCACACAGGAGGATCCGTAACCGTCACGTCAAATCCAGTTGAAGCTGCTAAAGCTGCGGACGTAATTGTGACCGATGTTTGGACATCGATGGGAATGGAGTCAGAGCAAGAAGAGAGACTGAAGGCATTTCAACCATTTCAGGTCAATCTAGAGCTTTGTGAACATGCGAAAAAAGATTATATTTTCTTACATTGCTTACCTGCTCATCGTGGTGAGGAAGTAACGGCTGACATTATTGATGGTCCACATTCTGTTGTTTTTGATGAAGCTGAAAACCGCTTACATGCACAAAAAGCAATCTTAAAAGCATTAATGGATTAAAAAGGTAAAATTTTTTTCGTGCAAAATGTATAAAAATACATTATTATAAATATTAATTCATTAAAAGCATTTAGGGGGATTAAAAAATGGCAAAAGATAAAATCGTTTTAGCATATTCAGGAGGTCTAGATACTTCTGTTTCTATAAAGTGGCTTCAAGAGAAATATGGTTATGATGTCATTGCATTAGGTCTTGATGTGGGTGAAGGTAAGGATCTAGAAACTGTAAAAAATAAAGCACTTCAAGTGGGTGCGATTAAAGCATACATGATTGATGCAAAGGCATTATTAGCGAGCGAATATATTGCTCCAGCTTTAAAGGCAAATTGCTTATATGAAGGTAAGTATCCCTTATCATCAGCTTTATCTCGTCCGCTTATTGCAAAGCTACTTGTAGAAGTTGCTGAAAAAGAAGGTGCGGTTGCAGTAGCTCATGGTTGTACAGGTAAAGGAAATGACCAAGTTCGTTTTGAAGTGTCGATTCAAGCATTAAATCCAGACCTTAAGGTGGTTGCACCAGTTCGTGAGTGGGGCATGACAAGAGATGAGGAAATTGCTTATGCTGCGGAGAAGGGTATTCCCATTCCTGTAGATTTAGATAATCCATTTTCTATAGATGCAAATATTTGGGGGCGTGCTTGTGAGGCTGGTGTTCTTGAAGATCCTTGGGCAGAGGCACCAGAGGCTGCATACGATTGGACGAATCCGATTAACCTTACACCGGATGAAGCCGAATATGTGGAAGTTGAGTTTGTAAAGGGACTTCCAGTAGCATTAAACGGAAAAGAAATGAACTTTGTTGCCCTTATTGAAGAGCTTAATGAACTAGGCGGAAAACATGGAGTTGGAAGAATTGATCATATCGAAAACCGCTTGGTTGGAATTAAGTCTCGTGAAGTGTATGAAAATCCAGGAGCATTAATTTTAATCAATGCTCATAAGGAACTAGAGTTTTTAACTTTACCACGTGAAATTACTCAGTTTAAAACGTCAGTAGAGCAACAAATGACTAAATTGATCTACGACGGTCTTTGGTATTCACCGTTACGAAATGCTTTGGAGGCATTTGTTGATGAGACACAGCAAGTGGTTTCAGGGACAATCAAAGTGAAGCTGCATAAAGGAACGCACACAGTTGTTGGTCGTAAATCTCCTCATAGCTTATATAATGAAGAGCTTGCTACCTATTCAAAGGGAGATGCTTTCGATCACAACGCTGCTGTTGGTTTCATTAAACTGTGGGGCTTAACAACTAAGGTTTACTCTCAAGTGAATGCAAAGGACACCGAATCCATTTCACAATAATCTTAAAAGAAGAGAGGGAGAGCCCTCTTCTTTTAAGACTTTTTCCATGACTGGAGATAAGAGCTCGCAAGTAATTGGGTTAATTTCGCAAGAATAAATAATGAATTTGCAAGTAAATACATCGTTTCGCAAGTAAAGGAGTTACTTTCGCAGATAAAAATAGGATTCGCAAGTAATGAGGTTAGTTCCGCAAGAAATAAAGGAAATTCGGAAATAAAATCTCGAACTCGTAAACATAACTCTTTAATGATAATGCAAGTGAAAAATAAGAATGGGTCGTAGTAAAAAGGGGGAATGGAATTGTCTAAGCTTTGGGGCGGACGGTTCACAAAAGAAACAAATAAACTGGTTGAAGAATTCACTGCTTCTATAAACTTTGACCAAAAGCTAGCACTAGAGGATATAGAAGGAAGCTTGGCACACGTTCAAATGCTAGGTGAATGTAACATCATTCCGTTAGAAGATGTGGAAAAGATTAAAAATGGATTGTTAACAATCAAACAAAAAATTGAAGCGGGAACAATGAAATATTCTGTTCAACATGAAGATATTCATATGAACATTGAAAAGCTTTTAATAGATACAATCGGTCCCGTTGGAGGAAAGCTTCATACCGGAAGAAGCAGAAACGACCAGGTGGCAACGGATATGCATTTGTATGCAAAGCGTAAAACAAAAGAACTGATTTTACTTATAGATGCTGTACAAACTGCAATTCTAAATCAAGCAAAAGATCATGTTCATACGATGATCCCAGGTTATACACACTTACAGCGTGCACAACCAGTGTCATTTGCTCACCATTTGTTGGCATACTTTTGGATGTTTCAGCGCGACAAGGAGCGTTTTCAGGATAGCCTGAAACGGGTGAACTGGTCTCCATTGGGAGCGGGTGCACTAGCCGGAACGACTTTTCCCATTAATCGTGAAAGAGTGGCTGAGTTGCTAGGTTTTGAGATGGTATATCCTAATAGTATGGATGCGGTGAGTGATAGAGATTTCATCGTTGAATTACTTTCGATCTCCTCTTTATTGATGACTCATATTTCTAGACTGTCAGAGGAACTTGTCATCTGGTCTAGTCAGGAATTTCAGTTTATAGAGCTAGATGATTCATTCTGTACAGGTTCAAGTATTATGCCGCAAAAGAAGAATCCAGATGTGCCAGAGCTTTTACGTGCAAAAACAGGGAGAGTTTATGGCAATCTAATGGGATTATTAACCGTCTTAAAGGGTCTACCATTAGCTTATAACAAGGATATGCAAGAGGATAAAGAAGGGATGTTCGACACGGTTGAAACCCTAGAAGGATCCTTGCAGCTACTAGCACCTATGATTGAAACGATGATTGTTAAAAAAGAAACAATGAGAAGTGCGGTTAATCAAGATTTCTCCAATGCAACAGATATTGCTGATTATTTAGTTACAAAGGGAATTGCATTTAGAGATGCACATGAAGTAATCGGGAAAATCGTGTTATATGCAATCGGCGAAAAGAAGTATTTACTAGCTCTAACGTTAGAAGAGTATAAGAGTTTTAGTCCTTTATTTGAAGAAGACATTTTCGAAGTGCTATCGCATGAACATGTGGTTGCTGCACGAAAAAGCTATGGTGGAACTGCGCCAAGTCAGGTAGAAAACCAGATTAAGCTCGCTGAAAAACATGTACTACGCTAAATTATAATAAATAAAAATCATTACAATACGAAACAATAAAATTGGTGGATATAAAAAATTGTATTATTATACCTAAAACAAGTTTAGTGTTATAATCAATTATCTAGAATTTTCAAAATATTGAGGGGGCAACAAAAATGAAAGTAAATAAAAAATCATTATTAGCTATGCTTGCTATGATGTTTATGTTAGTTCTTGCAGCATGTGGAACTGGAGAAACTGGTACGGGCGGTGAGGCAGAAGAGGGAACAGAGGAAGCAAAGAAGTCACTAATAGTCGGTACTGATGCAGCATTTGCTCCATTCGAGTATATGGACAAGGGTGAAATCGTTGGATTTGATGTGGATTTTTTAACGGCTGTGATGGAAGAAGCAGGCTATGAGTTCGAACTAAACAATATTGGCTGGGATCCATTATTTGCATCTGTACAAGGTGAGGAAATTGACTTAGCGATTTCAGGTATTACAATTAACGATGATCGTAAGCAAACATATGATTTCTCAACTCCTTATTTCCAATCTACTCATATGATTGTTTTTAACGAGGGCGCAGGAATTACAAGTGCAAAAGATCTTGAGGGTAAAAGAATTGGTGTTCAAAACGGAACGACAGGTCAATCAGCTGCTGAAAAAATTGTTGGTGCAAACAATGCCAATATCTCAAAGTATGAAACAACCGCAGTCGCATTTATGGCACTAGCTAATGGTGATGTAGAAGTGGTTGTTACGGATAATGTTGTAGCAAATGAGTATGTGAAAAATAACCCAGATGCAAAGGTTGAAGCGATTGAAGATCCTGAAAACTTTGATTCTGAGTACTATGGCTTAATGTTCCCTAAGGGCAGTGAGCTAAAAGCTGAATTTGATGCTGCTATCAAAACAGTTATAGAGAACGGGACATACACAGAAATCTATAAAAAATGGTTTGGTACAGAGCCAAACGTAGATGAACTATTAGCCGCTGAATAATTAAAAGTTGGCGTAACGTGCAGACGTTGCGCTTCTTTTTATGAAGAATGAGGATTACTCATTTGTACATGATATAAAGAAAGATTGATTTAAGGGGGCCGACCATGGATTTTAATTTTAATATCGTTATAGAATATCTCCCTTTCTTCTTAAAGGGAACAATGTGGACAATCTTACTGTCTCTGCTGGGTATTTTAATTGGGACAATCTTAGGATTATTAATTGGCTTAGGAAAAATGTCATCCATAGCAATTATTCGATTACCTTTTATCTGGTATATTAACCTATTTAGAGGAACACCGTTTTTCGTTCAAATCTTACTAATACATTTTGGGCTTATGCCTATTTTTATGTCTCCTGTTAACCCGATTGCAACAGGTGTCGTAGCATTATCTCTGAATGCAGCAGCCTATATTGCTGAGATTTTTAGAGCTGGTATTCAGTCTATTGATAAAGGTCAGATGGAAGCCGCAAGATCTCTAGGTATGACTCATATCCAAGCAATGAGGAATGTTATTTTACCTCAGGCTGTAAAACGAATGATTCCTCCACTTGGAAATGAATTTATTGTTTTATTAAAAGAATCTTCACTATTGGCGATTATTGCTGCTCCTGAATTAATGTACTGGGGACGTGCGGCACAAGGACAGTATTACCGTGTATGGGAACCATACTTGACGGTAGCCTTGATTTACTTAATACTAACACTTTCCTTAACGTATCTATTGAATTATATGGAAAGGAGGCTTAATACCCAATGATTAAAGTAAAAGGATTAAAAAAATCATTTGGACCATTAGAAGTATTGAAGGATATCAATGCAGAAGTGAAATCACAAGAAGTTGTAGTTGTAATCGGTCCTTCTGGATCTGGTAAATCCACATTTTTGAGGTGTTTAAATCTCCTTGAATCTGTTACAGGTGGACATGTCATGATAGATGGTGTCGACCTCACAGACCCTAAAACGAATATTAATGAAGTACGAACAGAAGTAGGAATGGTATTTCAACAATTTAACCTATTTCCTCATAAGACGGTATTAGAAAATATAACGATGGCACCAATGAACGTACGTAAAGTTAATAAACAGGATGCAGAAGCTAAAGCAATGGAGCTACTAAACAAAGTAGGTTTAGCGGACAAAGCAAAGGTTTACCCTGACTCATTATCAGGTGGTCAAAAGCAACGTGTAGCCATTGCGAGAGCACTTGCAATGGAGCCGAAAATCATGCTATTTGACGAGCCGACCTCTGCTCTTGACCCTGAAATGGTTGGAGAGGTTCTGGAGGTTATGAAGAACCTAGCTAAAGAGGGAATGACCATGGTAGTCGTAACGCATGAAATGGGCTTTGCTCGTGAAGTCGGCGATCGCGTGATTTTTATGGACGGTGGCTATATTGTGGAAGAAAATGTACCTTCAGAGCTATTTGGTAATCCTCAAAATGAGCGTACTAAGGCATTTTTAAGTAAAGTTCTTTAATAAATAGACAACCGTAGGATAATCTTGCTCCTGCGGTTTTTTGTTTTGTATGGATATCAACGGAAACCTCGTTTTTTCAGCGAAAGGGGACATATATCATTAATGTCCTATTTGTAAAGGCTGGTAAATGAATAGACGGCGAAGCTTACACATTTATCGATAATATGGAAAAGAGTCTACGTTGTATCAATAGAGAATATTCTTGACCGACTTCTGCTTTTATGTAAGTAATAAGATTAGTCCTAATATAGGGAGTGTTGAATATGAACCCATTTGTTTTTGCATGTATTGCTCCACATGGCGGTGAAATAATCCCCGAACTTCAGGGAATCCAGCCGTTACGAATGGATGCTACGAGAGAGAGTATGATTCGTCTTGGAAAAGAGATGGAAAAGGCAAAACCTGATACAATTATTGTCTTAACGCCTCATGGAACCAGAATAAATGGGCAGTTCGCGATTACTGATTCAGAAAGAATGCTAGGAGTTGTGGAAGAAAACGAGGCATCATTCCGAATGGAACGTAAGGTTGATCGAGAACTAGCTACTGAACTTGGTAAACACGCAGAGCAATTCGGTTTACCAGTTGGGCTCATTAACTATGCGACAAGTGCAGGACCATTCTCTTGTCTTCCACTAGATTGGGGCGCGATTGTCCCACTTCGATTTATGCCAAAGGTTCCAGTTGTTGTGATCACTCCTTCCAGAGATTTATCTTTTGAAAAGCATGTTGAATTTGGACAAATGATTAGAGAAGTTGTTAAACATTCAAGCAAACGTATTGGCTTAATAGCTAGTTGTGACTGGTCGCATGCTCATGATGAGGCAGGTCCTTATGGATTTCATGAAGATGCTAAAAAGCTTGATTCTGAAGTAGTAGATTTGATTAAAGAGAATTGCTTGGAAGAGATGGCTTACTTTGATGCAACATACATAGAAAATGCTAAGCCAGATGGTATTTGGCAATCCTTAATATTAGCAGGTGCAATTCCGAAAGAGGAGCGTAAATCAGAATTTCTATCATATGAAGCTCCGACATATTTTGGATTAATTTGTTCAGCTTATTTTCAATAACATAGAATAGAAGAGGTGACTAGAGTGATTAATTGGTATCAAGAAGTGTTAGCACGTAAGGAAGAACTTTTAAATGATCTAGTAGGTCTTTTGAAAATTGAAAGTATCAAGGATGAAAGTACAATAACGCCTCAGTACCCTATGGGTGAGAAGGTAGGAGAGGCATTAGATTATATGCTATCAATATCCGAGTCATCAGGGTTAAAAACTAAGAATGTAGATGGATATGCTGGATATGCGGAGATGGGACAAGGAAATAATGAGGATGCTGTTGGGATCTTATGTCATGTTGATGTAGTTCCAGCAACAGGTGAGTGGAGTAGCCCTCCCTTTGAACCAACGATTCGTGATGGTAAGCTATATGCTAGAGGAGCCATTGATGACAAAGGGCCTACAATAGCAGCATATTACGGAATGAAAATCGTAAAGGAATTAGGACTGCCTCTTCAAAAAAGAGTAAGGATGATCTTTGGAACTGATGAAGAGAGTGGAATGAGCTGCATGAAGCATTATCAACAGGTTGAGCAGATGCCGGCTGTTGGCTTTGCGCCTGATGCTGACTTTCCTATTATCAATGCTGAAAAAGGACAGCTAAATGTAATGCTTATGATTGGTAACAGTAATGAAGTGGATGACGGAGAGGTACAACTCCGATCCTTTAAAGCAGGAGAAAGAGGAAATATGGTTCCTGAGAAAGCAGTTGCAATTATAACAGGAAATGTGGATCATCTTATTCATGAATTCGAAGGCTTCTGTAATGAAAAGGGATTAAAGCGTAAAATCAATCATCATGAAAATGAAGTGGAAATCATTTTATTTGGTGTATCTGCACATGGAATGGAGCCGCATATTGGCTTAAATGCAGGTACAACACTAGCAAGCTTTCTACGAGCCTTTGATTTTACAGGAGAAGCTGCTCAGTACTTAGATTTTCTTGACGATCTACATGAAGATTATGAGGGGAACAGCCTTGATATCGCTTATAGAGATGATGTAACAGGACCTTTAACGGTTAATCCTGGAATTCTCCATTTTGGACAAAGTGGGGGCAGCGTTCATCTGAACATTCGTTGTCCAGTCACGACTGATTTTGAAGAAACGAAGGAAAAGCTAACTCTAAATATTAACCAAAAGGGGCTTCATGTTGAAGAAATAAAAGAATCACAACCACATCATGTGGGAGCAGAGCATCCAATGATCGAGGCTTTACAAGAGGCTTATCAAGGTGAAACTGGTTTAGAACCAACACTACTCTCAACTGGTGGTGCAACGTATGCTCGGTTTATGGAAAATGGTGTAGCGTTTGGGGCATGTTTCCCAGGCAAAGAAATGACAGCCCACCAAAAGGACGAGTATATTGAAGTGGAAGATCTACTAAAGGCAACAGCAATTTATGCTAGAGCTATCTATAATTTGGCGAAATAGAGCATATTGATGTATCCTTTGCGGGATTTTATTGACCTTTTTCATGCCCCTGTTTTTTATGTATAAAACGATAAAATCTTGGTTGTAAAAACAAACTTAAACTAACTAAACAATAAAGATTGTCTCTTTAGAAGAGAGGGCTAGACTTGTTTTATCGCTAGTCCCCTTCTAGAGACAATCTTTTTATTTTTCGACTAACTGATCAACTGTCACACTAATCTTTTTAGTTGGATCATTAAGGGGATGGACAGTTGCTTGTCCATTACTTTGATCAACATGTTCAATGTACACTTTTTCTCCGTTATAGATTACATCGATCATTTCTGGTGAAGAAGCGATTTCTTGTGTGCGTTTTGAATCCATCATGCCACCTCCTTGTTTTTTAGACATTGTTACTATTTGTATTAAAGCTTTTTTTATGCTTGAACATCTTGAATAAATTGGAAGATGGGTTTTTAGAGTACTGAAAGACAAGACTATGCATTCAAGCCTTTGCCTTTAGTATTTCTCAATTGCAGTAAGTTCAACTTTCTTCTTTAGCTTAATCAGAGAGAGTGTATACACGACTCCTCCTAAACCAGTTATTATTCCACATATGATTCCAACTATGTGAAAACCAAACGAGCTGTAGAACATTCCCATAATAAAAGATCCAGTAGCGACTGCAAGGTTTGTTGACAAGCTATATAAAGACATGATTCTACCCCTTAACTCAGTTGATTGATTACTCAATAGTGAACTAATACTTGTTAGAACAACACTTTGAAGGGCTCCCCAAACTACTAATAGGATATAAAAAATAAGTAGAGGAACCTTTACACTAGACAAAGCGAAAAGTGTTACCGATAAACCGATTAGAGCAGTAATTAAGGCTGCCTTTTTTCCAAAAAAATCAACAATTACACCAGCAAGAGGGCTAAGGGCAATACCTATACCATAAAACAAAATGACTTTCCCGGATTCACTTACATTTAGTTGGTAAGCCTGCTGAACATAGCTCCCTAAAAAGGTGTAGACTCCGTAGAATCCGAACATATTGCAAAACGTTGTAAAAAGTAGAAGGGTAACTTGTTTTTCATTTAATGCTATAAATAGATGCTGAAAGAATCCATTTTGCTTTTGGTGGTGGTATTCAGCACTCTGCTCTGTCTTAAGTAGAGTTAAAGACAGCGTGGATATTATTATACTTAACAATCCTATGAGGATAAACGTCCACCGCCAATGATATAAATCCCCAATATAAGCCCCCAGTGGAATTCCTAAAATTAAGGATAGGGACCAGCCAGATAAAACGATTCCCATCACCCTTCCTCGAAATTTAAATGGGACTTGGTCACCAACAAATGCATAGGCAGTGGGAATATAAATTCCAGCACAGATTCCAGAAAGCAATCTGCCTATTAACAGAATCAACATATTTGGAGCAATGGCACACAGGAAGCTCGTTACTGAAAAAATAAGTAAGCTCACACCCATTAATCGCGCCCTAGAAACCCGGTCAATGAAAGGAGCAATAAAGGGTACAACTAAACCAATAGCTAACCCGTATAAACTTACTGAGAGGGATGCTAAAGAAAAGGTCGTATTGAGATCACGAACTAGTTCAGGTAGAAGAGGAGATAAGATTAGTTCGTCTGATCCCACTAAAAAAATACCAGAGATTAATATAAACGTTACAAATAAGGGGAACTGTTCCTTTTTATTTTGATTGTTCATTAGCTTTCAACTACTTTCATTAAGTATTTTCTACAGTATAGCTAATGAAATTAAGGTTTGTTATAATTTTATTGAATGATATTAACATTCCATATAAGGTTCAAATGTTGGACTCTATGGTCTATGTACATAGTGGTTTTTGCTTAATTTCATAAAGTAAAATGAACAGTTCCTTTTCCCAGCGGGTTTAGTAAAAACAGTTCTTTACTGTATAAAATAATTAGTTTCTAGCAAGGAAAAATATGCAAAGATAGGGGAATCGAAGGATGGATCAGATTGATTTACATCTATTATCTTTACTAAAGGTAAACTCGAAAATGAAATATGCGGAGATGGGAACTGAAGTACATCTATCTGCACCTGCTGTTCATGAAAGGATTAAAAAGTTAGAAAAAAACGGAGTCATAAAAAATTATACAATCGAAACTAATCCTAAAAAACTAGGGTTATCGGTGTGTGCACTTATTAGTATCACGTTATCGAATGTTACCTTGTGCTCAGATGCAGTTATAGAATTGGAAAAAATTCATGAAGTTGAAGAATGTTTTAGTACGGCGGGTGAGGAGAGCCTTCTCATAAAGATCAGAACCAAGGATACTGATTCTTTGGAGCAGCTCTTGGTTAAATTGAGATCTATTTCAGGAGTTGAAAGAACATTAACTAAAATTGTGCTAACTTCTCATTTTGAAAGAACCGCTCTCCATAGTCCGAAAAACGAAGAAAGTATCAGTGGATTGTAATACGGGACAGAAATTAGATATTCTTGGAAGGTTACTAACATCTTATAAACATATCCACAAATACACATCCTTACAAATGCCTATAATAAAGGGTTTTACACAAACTTATTCACATTATCCACAGAAAAGGGTTGAGTTATCCACAATTTCAACCATGGTATTAAAGTCCTTATAAAATAACTAGTTATCCTATATATCCACAATTCGTTGTGGATTGTGGATAAGTTAATTGTGAATAAAAAAGTGAAGGTGGAATAGACCACCTTCACTTTTTTATCTATTATTTCCTAGATTTTGCTCTTTCGTCTGCAGCTTTTGAGCGTTCTTGTGCTTGTAGATCATCTGTATCAGCTAGCTCTTGGGAAAATTCGATATCCCGGCCATCTGAAGGCAATTTTGCATAGCTAGGCGTTTGTGGTAAAGAAGAAGTATTTTTATCTCTATTGCTATGTCCGTGATGTGTTGGCATTTTACAATCCCTCCATGCTAATGTAATCTTTGTTCTTGATTATCTTTTCACGAAGGGAGAAAGTTATTACGGTATTATTAGGAATTACGCTTATTGCTGATAAAGCCACCAGCGCGATCAGCCATTCTAAACTCACGTGAATATGTAACCTCTTGCATGCTACTTAGGGTGCTTTTTGATTTGTCTTTTCTTCGTTTGTTATCAGCCATTTATAAATCCCTCACTTTTCCATGAACTTACTATCATCGTTGCCGTAATGGAATCACTTTATTCATGAAATAAATAAATAAGAAAAGCATAAGCGCCCTGGTTAGCCCCGACAAGCAAATGTTCCACCGAGAAAAAAGGGGTGGTTTTCCCCTTTATTCTCGGTGGGTTATCCCGGTCTAACTGGCGCTAACTAAAGGAATAAAAAATTTAGTTTGAATTAAAGCGCCAGTAAGACCCCGATTGGTTCAACTAACCATCAGAAAATCACTGATGGAAGTTTCACTGTATCTGACCTCGAGGGGCTGGGCGCTGGAGCTAGACACAAAAAAGCCTACCATAATGGCAGGCTTGAAAAAATAAAATTTATGCTTCTTTCAAATGTTCTTCCTGGAATACATAAGGCTGTCTCATTGAATGAAGGTTATAAAGATCCTTTGGAATTTCAAACAGATTATATATATCTGCAGTAGCATTTAGTTCATCATATAAACTTTTTCTTGTCTCATTTGCAAAGATTGTGTAAGGAAGCTTTTCAGCAGCGCTAAAGGATCTACCGTTAACCTTACGTATTCTCATAAAGATACGCTCTATTCCTAAATCAAAGAACAGTTCATCAAAAAAGGCATCTTTAGCAATTTTATTATAGCCTTTTCCATGGTATGGTTTACCAAGCCAGGTTCCTAAGAAGCCAGCACCATCCTGGATATCAAACAAATTAATCGTGCCTATTGGGTTTCCCCACTCATCAAGAATTGTACGTGAAATAATTTCACCGCGTTCTTCAGCTTCAATCGTCTGTTTTGTTAGGAACAGGAATTCTTCATAGGTTGCTGCTTTTTGACGCACAAAAGGAAAGACATCTGGGTGCACCATTAGCTCATAAAGAGCATGGCAGTCTTGTAGATCACGTTTCTTTAGCATGCTTTATCCCTCCAATCATGAGGGCAGAAAAAGCCCATAAGTAAGTAGGACTTCACCCTCGAAATTTTTTAATATGTTAGCTAAAAAAATTTCGGGGTGGGAATCGAACCCACTAGGACCAGTCATGCTGGTGGCGCACCATTTGCCTTTCCCTAATTTATACTTGTGGATATAAAGTTTTAGGTATGTTATATATTCTTATGAATACTTAAAGTATAATACGATAAAATTTGTAAAAAAGATACTACTTTTTTGTTAATTTTTTTTGTAAATTATTTCCCCATTAATCATCGTTAAACGAGCCTTTGCAAGATAGTGAAAAGGGTGATGACTCCACAATACAATATCAGCATCCTTACCGACTTCGAGACTGCCTACACGGTCATCTACGCGAAGATTTCGTGCCGGTGTAATGGTAATTCCCTCAAGTGCTTTTTGTTCATCAAGTCCTTCACGAACAGCTAATGCTGCACAAATATTTAAGTATTGAATTGGTGTATACGGATGGTCAGTTGTAATCGATACTTCAACCCCGGCATCGGCTAATACTTGATAGGTAATCCATGATTTATTTTTAAGTTCAATCTTACTACGACGTGTTAGTGTAGGTCCCACACTAACCTTCACATTTTTTCCTTCAAATTCACTAGGAATTAAATGCCCTTCCGTACAATGCTCAATTCTATAATCAAGGTCAAATTCTTCTGCAAAGCGCATGCCTGACATAATGTCGTCCGCACGGTGAGCATGAATTCGAACAGGAATTTCTCTGTTAAGAACTTTCACGATCGGTGCAATTCGTATATCCTCTGGATGATTGCTGTATTTCGCCTTGTAGAAGGCTTCGCGCAGCATTCCCATAATCCCCATTCTTGTAATAGAGTCATTACTACCATGACTATGAATGCGTTTTGGATTTTCACCAAGTGCAATTTTTAAACCTGCTGTTTCCTGTAGTAGCATTTTTGACACGCTACGACCATGTGTCTTAATAACGGAGGTTGTACCACCAATCACGTTAGCACTACCTGGCATAATATGTGCGGTTGTGATTCCATGCTGTATGGCATCTGAAAAGGCCGTGTCTAATGGGTGTAGACTATCCAATGCTCTTATATGTGGTGTAAGTGGTTCGATTGTTTCATTTGCATCATTACCAGCCCAACCAGTTCCTTCATCATAAAGACCTAGATGTGTGTGAACATCAACGAGGCCAGGAAATAGAAGCATTTCTTTGCAATCAACAACGAAGGCATCTTCAGTAGGTTGAATGTTATATCCGATTTCTTTGATTTTACCGTCTTCTACAAATAAGTCTGCGTTATGTAGAGGAGGGCTTGTTACGGGATAAATGGTTGCATTTTTAAATAGGGTTTTCATTGTGTTACTCCTTCGTTTCTAAAGATTACTTTTATTTTAGGATCTATCACAAATTGGTAGTAATTAAAAGTGTCCACTTCATTGCGTTCCAGACACTTGCTTTCCGCGGGAGGAAGTCAAGTGTCATCCACTCCATTTCACTACCGTTGAAAACTGAGAGAATGTTGCAACTAACCTTAATAAATCAATCTATTTTAATATGTCAGTTAATGCGTCTTCAAGTTTATTATAGGCAAATACATAGTCGCTGTCTTTAGCTTTTTGAGGCAATACTTTTTGGCCTTCTAGTACTAGGATGCTCATCTCTCCAAGCAGTGCTTTTAGGGCGAAGCTTGGGGCTGGGAGCCAGTGTGGTTTATTTAGAACTTGTGCGATTGTTTGTCCGAACTCTTTCATTTTTACTGGGCGAGGTGCTACTGTATTTATTGGCCCTTTAATACTTGGATTGGTAATGGCATGTTGAATAAGCCCGACAACATCGTCTATGTGAACCCAGGAAAGCCATTGCTTCCCAGAGCCAACTGTCCCACCTGCCAGAAGTTTGTATGGTAAAACCATCTTCGGAAGTGCGCCTTCCTGAGAATCAAGGATAATTCCAAACCGTGTTAAAACAGTTCGAATTCCTAGTTTTTCTGCAGCTAAGGCTTCTTGCTCCCAAGTCACGACGGTTTTAGCTAAGAAATCCTCTCCATGCTCTTGGTCTGCTTCTGTAAATTCCTTTTCTCGAGAGATGCCATAATATCCTACCGCACTAGCATTGATTAGGACAGAAGGCTTAGTTTCAAGTTGGGCAAGAATTCGAATGACTTCTTTCGTTGCTTCTACTCGGCTATCTATAATTCGCTTTTTCCTGTCAGCTGTCCATCTCCCACTATTTAACGATTCCCCAGCTAAGTTTATAAATACGTCAATATCAGTTAACGAGTCTTCGGGTTTACTTCCTGAGGTTAACCATTGTACATAATGTAAGCCTTTTTCAGGAGTTTGTAGATTCTTTCTAGATAAAATGAATACTTCATGATTATTTTTCAAAAAAGCTTTTGTTAAAGCTTGGCCAACAAAGCCTGTACCACCAGTAATGGCTATTTTCATTATGATTCCTCCAATTTAAAGTATCCTTATTCCTATAATCATAACATTTTCCTTAAATATGCTATATTTAAACATGAGGTGATCTATATGGCGATTATTACAAAAATCACAACTCAAAAAAAAGCAAAAGATAGATATAATATCTTTATTGATGATGGAAAAGGTGAGAGGTATGCTTTTAGTGTACATGAGGATGTTCTAATCTCTCACAATTTACAAAAAGGTCAAGAAATTGATGAGTTTGATATAGAGGAAATAAGTTTTAATGATGATGTGACAAAAGCTTTCCAGCAGTCCTTAGTGTATCTCTCCTATCGTATGAGAGCTACATCAGAGGTTATTCAGCATTTAAAAGAAAAAGAATATGAAGATGCCGTGATACAGGAAGTCATACATAAAGTAACCAATCTGAGTTATTTAAATGATGAAGAATTTGCCGTGGCTTATGTTAATACAAACGCAAAGGTCTCCTTAAAGGGCCCTGTTGTGTTAAAGCAAGAGCTTCTTCAGAAAAAAATGCCCTCTAGGATTATTGAACACGCCTTGTCACAGTATTCATTTGATCATCAAGTACAATATGCTAAAAAATATTGTGATAAAACGTATAAAAAGACTGTGACAAGTTCAGAAAGAATGCAGAAGCAAAAAATCACAGAAGCACTGATTAGAAAGGGTTTTACACAGGATGTAATCACTATTGTCCTAGATGAGAGTGTACCAGAACGTGATGCACAAGAAGAATGGGTAGCGATTTGTAATATGGGTGAAAAGGCACATAGACGTTATTCAAAATTTAATGGCTGGGAATATAGTCAAAAGATGAAGCAATATTTATTTCAAAAAGGCTTTCCCATTGACCTAATTGAGCAATATCTTCAATCAGAGGATTGTCCGAATCCAACGATAGACTAACTAAAAAGAGAGTGAAAACATGGAAAAAAGATATAGTCAAATGACTGAATATGAGTTAACACAAGAAATTCGCTATTTAAATGAAAATGCACGTAAAGCCGAACAGATGGGAAGGCTTAATGAATTGGCTGTACTTGAACGTAAAATATTGATGGCCAAAGCATATCTGTTAAACCCAGCTGACTATAAACCAGATGAGGTTTATGAAATTGAACAGGATCCAGGAACCTTTTTTAAGATTAGTTATATGAATGGAATATTCGCTTGGGGAACTAAGCTAAATGGAGAAAATCGTGAAGATGCATTACCTATTTCAATGTTAAAAAAACCAGAAGTCAGAAAACAATTCTGACTCCTGGTTTGAGTAACCCATTTACTCACATATACTATTCGTCTGATCTTAAGTTAGATGCGCGCATTCTTTCTTGAGGATGAGTATTGATAGACCCATCAGCACGTAAAGAGGCGTATTCTGCCTTTGCTCGTGGTTCACCTTCAAATTTATTATGACTTTGATTTGGGAACCCTCGTTTTTTATTACGTACCATTGTGAGAACCTCCTCTTAGTTAAAGGCTATTTTCGTATAGATTGTGGCTTTCGTAAAAATCCTAAAAACCGGATTTTTACTTGGTAGTACATTGTCCCGTGCTTTAAATAAAGAAAGTTGCTCTTTTCTAACCAGTAATACTCGGTTTTACAGCTGAAAAAGGAGAATTACTGGACAAATGTGATTGAAAAGCAACAATGTTTTAGAAAAGAGCCTAGTTAAAAAACCTTCGTGCCTAAAAGGTGCATACATCCTTCTAAGCACGTACTACTAGTATGACTCTACGTTAACATGATATGAGAAAGAATATATGGAAAGGATGGTTTCAATTGAACGAAATCATTGAGAAACTTACTGATTTATTGTTAGAAAAAAATAAGGCTTTATCACCATCTCAGGCAAGAACCTGGATTGAACTATTATGGTCTGATTTTGAATCTTCGTATGCTAAAGCAGGTGCCCCCTATATGGGACAAGAAATGGCTGAAAGAATTGTGACTCAGTGGGTTTTAAGATATGGTGCACAATTACATGAGTTCGTGGCATCAAACCCCAAATATGCTCATTTATTAAATCAGGATAACGATAACAACATAAAGCACTAAAAGTGATTGAGATCACTTTTAGTGCTTTTCTATTTAGGAGGGTAAAATATCTAACTTTTTCCTTAGTTTTTTTTCACTAAAAATCCATCCAGTATAAGAATTCTTTATATTTAGGTCATGATCTAGATGCACAACTGCAACAAATGGATAATATCCTTTGCTACGATAACGAAGATCAATAAACCTTACTTCTGTAAACTCCGAATGCTCCTCAATTTCCCATCGGTAAACAGGAGAAAAGGATAAAAACGCAGATAAATTATCATCTATTAGAGCTGCCTCCATCAGAGGCGTCTTTGGTAAGGATTTTCGCTCAAACGTATCCTGAATAATGATTTCACCATTAACGGCTCTTACAACATGAAAATGATTCTTTGACTCCACAGCAACGTGCCATTGATTGAACTTAAAGGTTGGAGAAACAATAATCTCTGTTGTATCTGGAATAATTTTTTCGACAGAATGTACAACACTTCGCTTCATTTGAATTCGAACGACATAATATACAGCCACTACCAAAAAGACACCAATAAATGCCTGATGAGGAGCGACCCCCAACTGCCACACGATAATTCCCACTATGTGAGCGAAAAAGATAAAAGGATCAAATGTATTGATAACTCCCAAGGCTACCCATTTCCGCGAAAAAGGGCGAAGTGCCTGTGTCCCATAAGCATTAAATATGTCGACAAAAACATGAAGGATTACAGCAATAAATGTCCAAATCCATATATGCAATAAATTTACGGTAGGAAGGAATAAGCTGATAGCCCCAACAATGATAAGTGGCCACAAAAGGACTGCTGGGATCGAGTGAGTGATTCCGCGGTGGTTCCTAATATATTTCGCATTGTTTCTTAGTTTAAGAATCGTATCTAAGTCAGGTGCTTGGGACCCGATAATCGTACCAAGTAAGACTGCTTCAAGTGCTAAGGGATCTTGGTTAATAACTGGATCAATGGTGGCTATACCACCCAGCGCAATCCCCATAACAAAATGTGTGCCAGTATCCATATAAAAAGAAGGTCCTCCCTTCAAAAAGTTTACTACTTATACATATAGCTCTATTTCATAAGAAATAAACCTATCGATTACTTATTATTATGTGCAACTATAAAATGTTTTAAAAGGAGCAACTACCAATGAATCAAACATGTAGAATATACATTCAATACCAAATTAAATC
Source organism: Bacillus mesophilus (assembly GCF_011008845.1). GTDB lineage: Bacteria > Bacillota > Bacilli > Bacillales > SA4 > Bacillus_BS > Bacillus_BS mesophilus. The sequence goes on from NZ_JAAIWM010000006.1 coordinate 203,899, forward strand.
CACTTATATAAAAGAGTATGAAAACATGATGAAAAAGGTCATTGATTATTTACCTTCCCTTGGTGCCAATCAAATTGATTGGTATAACTGTGAACAAGACACCTATTTAGAAAGTTTTTCTTTGCCAACTGTATCGCATTTTGTTGCTTTGAAGAAATTAAGAAACAAACGGAAGCATTCCATATTTGGGATGCTAGACCAATTTATAGAAGGTGGCATTGAAAATATCCAGATTCACGCGATTAAGGTACAATAATGATAGGAAGTCAGCTTTTTATCATAGAAAATAAAAGCAAGTAGGCTACTTTCCTGAATGACATCATGGGGGAAGACGTGTGAAGGAACTAACATATATAGAAGATTTTTTAATACAACAATTTCAGGATGATTTGATTAACTGGTTTGAGAAAGAACAACGAGATTTACCGTGGAGAGCTGATCAGGATCCCTATAAGGTCTGGGTATCAGAAATCATGCTTCAGCAAACTAGAGTTGATACCGTCATTCCATACTTTAATAACTTTATTGCTCAATTTCCCTCGATTGAGGCACTAGCTCATGCAGATGAGGAAAAGGTGCTAAAGGCTTGGGAGGGGCTAGGATATTACTCGAGAGTAAGGAATTTACAGTCAGCTGTAAAAGAGGTTCATGAAAGCTATGGTGGAATAGTACCAAATACACCAAGTGAAATCTCTAAACTTAAAGGAATTGGACCCTATACAACAGGTTCAATCCTAAGTATTGCTTACGGTATCCCAGAGCCTGCGGTTGATGGTAATGTAATGCGGGTGTTGTCTAGAATATTGTCCATTTGGGATGATATCGCAAAACCCAAAACTAGAAAAGTCTTTGAAGTAATCATAAGAGAAATCATTAGCAAGGAAAACCCGTCTTTTTTTAATCAAGGTTTAATGGAATTAGGAGCGATCGTCTGCACTCCAACATCACCTTCCTGTTTGCTTTGTCCTGTCAGAGAACACTGTAAATCTTATATGGAAGGCACACAGGCTGAATTACCAGTAAAAACTAAGAAGAATTCTACAAAAGAGGTTCCAATAGTCGTGGGTGTCTTAGTGACAAATGACAATAAGATTTTAATTCATAAACGTCCCGACTCAGGCTTGCTTGCGAGGCTTTGGGAGTTTCCAAACGTTGAGGTTCTTACTGACGTGAAGACACCTAAGGTGGTTCTTCAAGAATTTATAAAGGACAGCTATCATACTACTGCTCATATAGAAGAATTATTAGGTGCTTTTCAACATGTGTTTTCCCATCTAACATGGAATATGACCGTATATGAGGGCAGAATTGAAAATGAAATAACAGAGAACGAGCGCGTTAAATTAGTTTCAATAGAAGAATTATCACAATATGCGTTTTCAGTATCTCATCAAAAAATATGGAAACAGTTTCAGGAAAAAATGGGAAGTCAGCTGCTGAGCTGACTCCTATTTTTATTAATCCAGCTTCAGCGCCCAGTCCCTCGAAGGAAATAGAAAACACTTTTTCCTCGGTCAAATAATCCTTGAAGAGTAAAAAGGGAAAGGTCACCCTTTTTCTCTTTCAAGAACCTTGCTTGTCGGAGGCCTGCAGGATGCAGGTCAGGCAGGCTTTGCAACAGGACGTTGCGAACTTAGCCTGTCATCATTTGCTGGGGCGCTTGCGCTTTTGTTTTCAATCATATTGAACTCTTGTTCCATGCGTCCAATCCGCTTCTTGCCTTTTTAATCCACCACGATCTTCAATTTCTTCAATGATTTCTCGATGAATGGTTTGTCCCTCTGCATTTAGATAAGGAACAATCTGCTGAAAAGAATGATGATAAAACGCTAGCTCACTATCCTTCCAAGCCTTTTTCGACATCATTGAAAGTTCAGTCATATCACGACCAACATACATAGTTGAAAACTCCTTTCGCCTTAGGGTGCCTTTTATTTTTTGTCTGGCTAATCTTCTCTATGCAATAAATGTTTGTGAAGATTTGTTAAAATAAGTACAATTAGTTACATGAGATTAAGACAGGAGTGAAGAACATGTCACAAAAAGTTGCACTAGTTACAGGTAGTAGTAGAGGTATAGGAAAGGCCATTGCATTACGACTAGCGGAAATGGGCTATGATATTGTTGTCAATTACGCGAGAAGTCGTTCTGCAGCAGAGGAGACGGCAAAAGAGATTGAGGCAATAGGTAGAAAAGCAATTGTGATTAAGGCTAATGTCGGAAAACCTGAGAAAATTAAAGAAATGTTCCAGGAAATCGATCAACACTTTGATCGACTTGATATATTTGTTAGTAATGCAGCATCAGGCGTTTTGCGTCCACTAATGGAGCTTGAAGAATCACACTGGGATTGGACAATGGATATTAACAGTAAAGCGTTACTATTTTGCGCGCAAGAAGCCGCTAAGCGAATGGAAAAAACAGGCGGAGGACATATCGTTAGTCTAAGCTCACTAGGATCTATTCGATACCTTGATAATTATACAACCGTAGGTGTCTCAAAGGCAGCGGTTGAATCATTAACACGATATCTAGCGGTTGAGCTTTCACCAAAAAATATTGTCGTGAATGCAGTATCTGGAGGAGCGGTTGATACAGATGCATTAAAGCATTTTCCAAATCGTGAAGAACTATTAGAGGATGCCAGACAGAAGACTCCAGCAGGAAAAATGGTCGAGCCTGCTGATCTTGTTAATGCAGTTATGTTCTTACTATCAGATCAAGCCTACATGATTAGAGGACAAACTATTATTGTAGATGGTGGGAGATCGTTACTCGTTTAATGACGCGAGAAATATACTTAAATTGATAAAAAATTTAGTTGAATAAAGTTTTCACCTCTGGACAGATTAAAAGGTGTTGGAGGTGATAATCATGGCAAAGAAGAGTCAAGCTTCTCAAACTAACGCTTCTGAAGTACGTGCACAAAACGCTGCTTCTGCTGGTCAAGGTTCTTTCGGAACTGAATTCGCTTCTGAGACTAACGCTCAAGAAGTACGTCAACAAAATGCACAAGCTGAAGCTAAAAAAGGTCAAAATTCTTAATACTTAATTAAAAAAGCACTTCTTACCATTTCGGTGGGGAGTGCTTTTTTAGTGAAAGCAGGCGAGACTTTTGACAAAACCTCTCAAAAGTCTACATAGATAGTCAAAGGAATTCTAGCATGTGCCAAGAAATGTTTATATACCAAAGTTTATTAGAGGAGCTGACCCAAATATGTCTCGCTTTGACCTACTGGTTCGTGAACAACTTCATACAATGGACAAGCTTTTGTTTTTGCAATCTGAGCTTGAGCGCTGTCAAGCTCTTGAAATTGAACTAAAAGAGCTACAGAATAAAACAGAATTGACATCGTTAAAGGATGAAATTCAGAAAATGAAACAGGAATTAAAAGAAATTCAGCATACCTTTGAACGCCAGACAGAAGAAGTCATTACAGCCTATAAGCACCAAGAATCTACACTGACAACTGCATAATAAAGTAAAGAGTCACTAATTTTAGTGGCTCTTTTGTTTTAAATTATAGTTAGAACCGTTATAATAGTAAGAAGCGAAAAAAATATACGTATTTGGTTTTGATTATATAAAAAATTAGGATAATAGAATTATCCTATAATTTCACCGTGCTACCACTATAAAGAAAGTGGACAAGGAAATGAAAGAAGGGAGCTTATATGGGTTTTCCCATGATAGGAGAGAAAGTTCAAATACATAGCTATAAGCATAACGGGCAAATACATAGAGTGTGGGAAGAAACGGTGGTCCTTAAGGGAACACAAAGTATCGTAATAGGTGGAAATGACCGAACAACAGTTACAGAGGCTGACGGACGAACATGGATTACTAGAGAACCTGCTGTTTGTTATTTTCATGCTGATTATTGGTTTAATATTATTGGGATGTTAAGGGAGGATGGCATTTACTATTATTGCAACATCAGTTCTCCTTTCATATGGGACAAGGAAGCACTCAAATACATAGACTATGATTTAGACGTAAAGGTTTTCCCTGATATGACTTACATTTTACTTGATGAGGATGAATATGAACGTCATCGTAAGGATATGAACTATCCAAAGGTCATTGATCATATCTTAAAAAAGAATCTAGACTACTTACTTCAGTGGATTCATGGTAGAAAGGGTCCTTTTGCCCCAGATTTCGTTGATAATTGGTACGAGCAGTACTTATTATATCGTCCTTAGAATAGTGACCTGTTGATAATTAGTTCAACAGGTTTTTTGGGTTGTGGAGAGAGAAATTGTAGGATTTGTTATAGAAACACGGTGCTTTAACAGAAACTACTATAAAGAGAAGCTGGAAATGTGGTGTTTTAATGAATAGTATGAAACGTTATTTAGTCTTTGTAAAACCGTATAAATGGAAAATTGTTTTTACAATTTTAATTGGTGTGGTCAAATTTACCATTCCGTTATTGATTCCACTGTTATTACAATATTTAATCGATGATGTGATTAACGGAGAAACCTTAACCAGAGAGGAAAAGATAGATCAGCTTCTCCTTATCATGGGTGCTGCGTTTTTTCTATTTGTGGTTTTGAGGCCACCAATTGAATACATCCGGCAGTATTACGCCCAGTGGGTCGGAAGTAAAATTCTATATGATATTCGTGATCAACTCTTCACTCACCTTCAAAAGCTAAGCCTGCGTTTTTATTCAAACACACGGGTAGGGGAGGTTATTTCAAGGGTCATTCATGATGTGGAACAAACGAAAACATTCGTGATCACCGGACTTATGAATGTATGGCTCGATTTAATTACAATTGTGATAGCAATCGTCATCATGTTAACCATGGACGTTTCATTAACGATTGTAGCTGTTCTTTTGTTCCCGTTCTATGGGCTATCAGTCAAATATTTTTACAGTAGACTGAGGATGTTAACGAGAGTTCGTTCACAGGCACTGGCAAATGTACAAGGGCATTTACATGAAAGGGTACAAGGAATTCCAATCATACAAGGTTTTGCTTTAGAGGATCATGAACAAAAAGAATTTGCAGTACAAAACCAAAACTTTTTAACAAAAGCCTTAGAGCATACAAAATGGAATGCTAAAACATTCGCAGTCGTAAACACAATAACTGATGTTGCCCCGTTACTAGTTATTGGTTATGCAAGCTATCAGGTCATCTTAGGTGATATTAAAATTGGGACGATGGTTGCTTTTATTGCCTATATAGATCGATTGTATAGTCCGTTAAGAAGACTTGTAAATTCATCAACTACATTAACTCAAGCAGTAGCCTCTATGGACCGCGTATTCGAGTTTATAGATGAAAAATATGATATTGAAGATTCTCCGTCTGCAAAAGCGTTAACGAAAGTAGATGGGAAATTATCCTTTGAGAATGTATCGTTCAAATATGCAGAAGAGGAACTCCCGGTTCTAAAAAGTATTACACTGGATATGAACCAAGGAGAAACGGTTGCCTTTGTGGGAATGAGTGGCGGAGGAAAATCAACCCTGGTTAGTCTAATACCACGCTTTTATGATGTAACAGAGGGAGTAATCAAGCTTGATGGAGTTGACATTCGTGATTTACAAGTCCGTTCCTTACGTGATCAAATCGGCATTGTATTACAGGACTCGATTCTCTTTAGTGACTCCGTTAAATTTAATATATTAATGGGTAATCCTCATGCAACAGACGAAGAAGTGATTGAGGCAGCTAAGGCAGCCAATGCACATGACTTTATTATGGAATTACCAGAGGGCTATGACACGAAAGTAGGAGAAAGAGGGGTAAAGCTATCTGGAGGACAAAAGCAGCGTATTTCGATTGCTAGAGTGTTTTTAAAGAATCCACCTATCCTCCTACTGGATGAAGCCACCTCTGCTCTAGATTTAGAGAGTGAGCATCTCATACAAGAGTCATTAACACTGCTTTCTAAAAATAGAACTACATGTGTTGTTGCACATCGTCTCTCAACGATTACACATGCAGATAAGATTGTATTGTTAGATCACGGTGAGATTAAAGAAGTAGGTTCTCATGATCTGCTGATGAAAGAAAAAGGCTATTATTATGATCTATTCTCTATACAACAATTAGAAAAATAGCACAAAAAAACACCCGTTATGCAGTGACATAACGGGTGTTGCTTTTTTAGTAGTTCGCTACCATTTTAGAGTAGTCAACAGGTCCTTCTTCAATTAAATGACAAGCTACTTGATGTGTTTCACTGCTTAATTTTTGTAGCTTAGGTTCTTCAATTTGACATCTCTCCGTTGCAAACGGGCAACGAGTATGGAAGCGACAACCTGTTGGTGGGTCAATTGGAGACGGAACATCTCCTTGTAAGATAATACGTTCTTTCTTCTCTTCCAGGATATTTGTACTTGGAATCGCAGAAAGTAATGCTCTTGTATATGGATGTTGAGGGTTCTCAAATAAAGACTTCTTATCAGCAATCTCAACAATTTTTCCTAGATACATAACAATAATACGATCTGATATATGACGTACTACACCAAGGTCATGAGAAATGAACAGGTACGTTAACTTAAAATCACGTTGTAATTCTTTTAAAAGGTTTAAAACCTGTGCTTGAATCGATACGTCAAGGGCAGAAACTGCTTCATCACAAATAATAAGCTTTGGATCAACAGATAAAGCACGAGCGATACCAACACGTTGACGTTGTCCACCACTAAATTCATGCGGATGACGGTCAATTTGGTGTGCACCAATACCAACTGTTTCAAGTAGTTCAACAATCTTTTGACGGCGCTCCTTAGCTGGAACGACATTTTGTATTTCAAGCGCTTCTTCTAAAATTTGACTTACTGTTTGACGAGGGTTTAATGAAGCATAAGGATCCTGGAAAATGATTTGTAGATCCTTACGCTTTTTTCTCATCTTAGACTTGCTTAGTGCAAGAAGGTCTTCACCTTCGAAATTTATTTCTCCTGAAGTTGGGTTATCTAGACGAAGAATGGCACGACCTGTAGTCGATTTTCCACAGCCTGATTCTCCAACGATACTTACCGTTTCACCTTCATATACTTCAAAACTAACGTCATCTACCGCTTTAACATGATTAACCGTTCTGCCAAAGATACCACCAGTGATAGGGAAGTATTGCTTTAGATTTTTAACTTCTAATAAAGGCTTTTTACTCATGTGCCCCTACCTCCTCTTTTTCCCATTTCTCAGTATGAATCCAACATCTAACTTGGTCTCCATCTTCTAGAGTTTCTAGGTTAGGTAGCTCTGACTGACAAATTGCTCTTGCATGTGGACAACGAGGTGCGAAACGACAGCCTTTCGGTAAATTAAATGGACTTGGTACAGACCCTTCAATTACAGATAAGTCACCTTCGTAATCACGATCATGCTTTGGTACAGAGTTTAATAGACCGATTGTATATGGATGCTTTGGATTGGTGAAAATAGTTTTAACATCTGCATACTCAACAATTTTTCCGCAATACATGACAGCAACCTTGTCACACATTTCAGCTACAACACCAAGGTCATGCGTGATTAACATTAAAGAAGTACCTAGTTCTTCTTGTAATTTCTTCATTAAGTCTAAAATTTGAGCTTGAATTGTAACGTCTAGAGCTGTTGTAGGCTCATCAGCAATTAAAAGCTCCGGATTACAGGCTAACGCAATCGCGATCATAACACGTTGACGCATACCACCTGAAAGTTCAAATGGATATTGCTTAGCGCGTTTTTCTGGTGAAGGAATACCAACAAGGCGAAGCATCTCAACAGCTTTAGCCCAAGCATCTTTACGATTTAACTTTTGGTGAATACGAACCGATTCAGCAATCTGCTCACCACAGGTTAACGTTGGATTCAATGATGTCATCGGCTCTTGGAATACCATTGAAATGTTATTTCCACGGATTTTCATCATATCTTTTTTAGATTTATCTAATAGGTTTTCACCTTTAAATAAAATTTCACCGCCAACAACCTTACCAACTGGCTCTTGAAGAAGTCTTAAAATAGATAAGGAAGTGATACTTTTTCCAGATCCAGATTCACCAACGATTCCAACTGTCTTTCCTTTTTCGATTGAAAAGTCAACACCATCAACTGCTTTAACTTCACCTTCATCAGTAAAGAAAGAGGTTCTTAAGTCTTTAACTTCTAATATTTTTTCTGTCATTATTTTCACCGTCCCCTTAGTTTAAGTCGATTCGCTTGTTAATTAAGCGGTACAAGATATCAACGATGAAGTTTACAATAACGAATAGAACCGCACAAACTAAGATAGTACCTTGAACCATTGGGAAGTCATGTGCACGGATCGAATCGATAATTAAACGTCCTAGACCGTTGATTGCGAATACTGTTTCTGTGATAACAGCTCCACCTAGTAAACCACCGAATTGAAGACCAACTACAGTTACTACAGGAATTAAAGCATTTCGTAATGCATGCTTATAAATAACTAATTTATCACTTACACCTTTTGCATAAGCGGTACGGATAAAGTCTTGATTAACTACTTCTAACATACTAGAACGTGTCATACGAGCAATAATCGCTGCACCACCAGTACCTAAAGTAATCGCTGGTAAGATCATATGCTCCCAAGTTCCCCAGCCTGCAACAGGTAACATTTTTAAGTCAACTGCGAAGAAGTAAATTAACATAATTCCAAGCCAGAAATTAGGCATGGATAGACCAAATAAAGCAAATATCATTAATGAAACATCAGCAATTGAATACTTTCTAGTAGCAGAAATGATCCCAGCAATTAAACCGATAATCACAGCTAATCCTGTACCAATAAAGGCTAACTGAACCGTAATCCAAAAACGCTCAGTAAAAATTTCTTCTGTTACAGAACGATTTGTACGGATGGAATTTCCTAAATCACCTTGAATCGCGTTTCCTACATAACGGAAATATTGTTCATATAACGGATCGTTTAGGCCCAGATTCTCTCTCATTTGTTCTATTTGTGCTTCATCGGCATTTTCACCGGCCATGATTTTTGCAGCATCACCAGGAATTAAATGCATCATTAGGAATACAGCAAGAGTAACTCCAAGCATAACGGGAATGGTTTGGAATAACCTTCGGATAATGTATATTAACATTTTATTCTCACCTTCTTAATGTTAGTTTTTTGTCTTAGGATCTAGCGCATCTCGTAAGCCATCACCAAATAGATTAAAGCCGATTACAACAATTAAAATAACAATACCTGGGAATAGAGTGATATGTGGCGCTTGAGCTACATATGAACGACCTTGACTTAGCATCGTACCCCATTCAGGATCGGGTGGCTGTGTACCCATTCCAAGGAACGAAAGTGCACTGGCTGTAATGATTGCGGATGCAATGTAAAGTGTTGCCTGTACAATAATAGGTGAGACAATATTTGGTAAAATATGCTTAAAGATGATTCTGAAATCACTTGAACCCATCGCACGAATAGCATCAATATATTCGAGTTTTTTAACACTTAGTGTTGATCCTCGAACAATACGCGCAAATGTTGGTACCGCGAAGAATGCAACGGCTATAATTACGTTGACCGTACTAGCTCCCAACACACTTACAATTGCTAGTGCTAGTAAGATACCAGGGAAAGCTAATAGTACGTCAGTTATTCTCATAATGAAGGAATCAATTCGTCCTCCATAATAGCCTGCTACAATACCAAGTACAATCCCTACAAAAGCACCAAGCACTGTAGAAAGAACTCCAACTGTTAGAGAGATTCTCGCTCCATATAGAAGTCTACTAAGAATGTCACGTCCTTTGTCATCAGTTCCTAACCAGTGTTCAGCAGAAGGACCCTCAAGCTTTTTTGTGATCTCTATGTGTATAGGATCGTGAGGAGCAATAACTGGCGCGAATATTGCTAATAAGGTAAATAATACAACGATGAAACCACCTGCTAAAGCTGCTTTGTTTTTAGCAAGCTTTTTATAGAATGCTTTTGTACGAGCAGCTTTTGCATTGTATGGCTTCACAGGAGCTACTGCATTTGTTTGAAGTTGTGGTTGACTCATGCTTTATCTCATCCTTTCTATTTGTAAAGCAAATTTACTTAAAATTAATAGAACACCAAATTATATGATAGCTAGAATACTAACATATTACAATAGATTACTTTTTGAAATATATAGAATATTATTGGAAAATAATTAGAAAAGTAGTTATAAAGGAGATTTTTAGCTTTTAAACGTATTTCTTCCTATAATATAGAGCATATTAAGAATAATTATTGCTAAAGAGGAAATATTATGAATGTTTCATTAAAGTTACCAGTTTGTTACACAAAAATTAAAAATGTATTGTGTTTTTTCAATTTTTGCATTATTATTACATTTGTAAGTAAAAGTAGAAAAGTATATAGGGGGTCAACATAATGAAGGCAAAGAATTTATTTCTAGCTTTACTACTAATGTTAGTATTAGCATTAGCTGCATGTAGTGGCGGAGACACTGCTGAAGAAGGTGCTGAAGGAAACGAAGGCACTGACAGTGGTTCTGAAGAAGCTGCTGTAGAAGGTGGAAACCTAGTATTCGTTATCTCTCAAGATGCACCAACACTAGATCCACATGGTATGAACGATACAGCTACAACTAATGCAACATCTCAAATCTTTGATCGTTTAACTGATTACGCTGAAGACGGATCAGTTGTTCCGATGTTAGCAACTGAATTTAATGCAATTGATGATACTACTTGGGAATTCAAATTACGTGAAGGTGTAAAGTTCCATGACGGAACTGATTTTACTGCTGAAGCAGTAAAAATGACGTTAGAGCGTATTCTTGACCCTGAATTTGCATCACCACGTGCAGTTGTACTTAACATGATTACTGAAGTGGTTGTTGTGGATGACTATACTGTTCACATCAAAACAAAATTCCCGTTCGCTCCACTTCCTGCTCACTTAGCACATAATGCAGGTTCAATCATTGCTCCTTCTGCTATTGAAGAAGAAAACAGTGGTGGTAAGAAAGTTAACGACAATCCAATCGGTTCTGGTCCATTCAAGTTTGTTTCTTGGAGCCCAGGTGCTGAAATCAAGTTCGAAAGAAACGAAGATTTCTGGGGAGAAAAAGCTAAAGTTGAAACTATGAGCTTTGTAACTGTTCCAGAGCAAGCAACTCGTAACGCAATGTTAGAAACTGGTGAAGCTCACGTTATCCAAGTTGGATCTTCTGATGTTACTTACATGGAAGGTATCGACACAGTTGAACTTACAAGTGTTCGCGGAACTCGTATGGACTACTTAGGATTCAACATGAATGTAAAGCCTTTTGATAACTTAAAAGTTCGTCAAGCAATCTCTATGGCTATTAACAAAGATGATATCGTTAACGGTATCTTAGATGGTCAAGGTGTTCCTGCAGTTGGACCACTTGCTCCAACAGTTGTTGGTAACTACCAAGGTTTAACTCCACTTGCTTATGATGTGGATGCTGCAAAAGCTCTACTAGCTGAAGCTGGTTTTGCTGATGGATTCAAAACTACTTTAATGGTTAACGACGGTAACAAAGAGCGTGCTGATATGGCTGAATTAATTCAAGCTCAATTAGCTCCACTTGGTATCGATGTTTCAATCGAAATCATTGAGTGGGGTGCATTCTTAGAAAAGACTGGTGCTGGAGAGCATGAACTATTCATCTTAGGATGGACTACAGTAACAGCTGATGCAGACTACGGTCTATATGCATTATTCCATTCTTCACAACATGGTTCACCTGGTAACCGTTCATTCTACACAAATACAAGAGTTGACGAATTACTAGACCTTGCTCGTCAAGAAGCTGATCAAGCTAAGCGTGACGAAGCATACAAAGAAGTTTCAGAAATTCTAGTTGAAGAAGCTCCAATGGTTTACCTACAACACCCTGACTTCATCTATGGTTCAAATGGTGTAGCTTCAGGATTATTCGTAAACTTCAGTGGAACTCCATTCTTCAAGGATGTTCAATTAGCGAAGTAATTAAGTGTTAGAACCCCCATCTGATTATAGATGGGGGTTCTTTTTGTTTAAGGATAAAGTCACTTATGTTGAGGAAGCTTTGATAAAGGGATTGTGGAATACGCAATGATTATGGTATTACACGCAATTAATGGATACTGTTGAACAATTAGTCCTGAAATTACGCAATTCATGGGCTAGTTTACGTAATTAGTTCAGATCTTACGCAAATTGCCAATAGAGCATGTTTTTTTGAATACTTTTAAACCATGCATAGTTGAATTCAATGTATAGTCGTTGATTACTACTTAGTTTAAGCTTTATATCCTCTATTTTGCCTCTCTTAATAGTTTTTCTTCCAAATAATAAATCACTCATTTACACATAGACAATCAATTTCATCATTATTGTATGCATCTGAATATATCAAAAAAATAAGCAAGTGAAATTTATTAAATAGCTTGTTATAATAGGTAAGAGTTTGAGGAGTATTTATTCTCTTTCAATGAGGGATGAAGCCACTCCCGATCGACAATGATCATGTAGATAACAAGTATTATAAACCATATGAAAGCTAGGGGAATGTTCATGGATTTATGGGGTATTATTGTTGCAATTATTTTAGGTATTGTTGAGGGTTTAACTGAATTCGCACCCGTATCCTCTACAGGTCATATGATCTTAGTAGATGACATTTGGCTTAACTCGAAGGAGTTATATTCCGAAGAAGTAGCTAATACATTTAAGGTCGTGATACAGCTTGGTTCTATTCTTGCTGTTGTAATTGTTCTTTGGCGTCGTTTTTTCGAACTTCTTCCATTAAAGGAGAACTTAAATAGAAATCAAGAGGGCCGTTTAGGCTTAATGAAGGTAATTGTTGGGTTAATACCAGCCATTATTCTTGGATTCTTGTTTGAGGATTATATTGATGAATACCTATTCTCTATGAATACGGTGCTAATTGGTTTAGTTGCAGGAGCAATCTTAATGATCATAGCAGATCGTCTAAGCTCAAAGACTCCAAAAGTAGAATCGGTTGATCAAGTAACCTATAAGCAAGCATTTCTAATAGGGCTGTTTCAGTGTATAGCACTATGGCCAGGTTTTTCTCGTTCAGGTTCTACGATTTCTGGTGGAGTAATACTTGGTATGAGTCATCGTGCTGCTGCTGATTTCACCTTTATTATGGCTGTACCGATTATGTTAGGAGCAAGTGCTCTATCACTACTTAAAAATTGGGAGTATTTCACACCTGATGCGTTCCCATTCTTGGCTGCTGGTTTTATTAGTGCCTTTATTTTTGCTTATGTGTCTGTAAGGTTCTTCCTAAAATTAATTCATAGAATCAAGCTTACACCGTTTGCTATTTACCGAATTATATTAGCAGCTGTCGTATACGTCGTTTTCTTTTAATCGAAGATATAAAATACTATGAATAATAGCACACCTTTTCATAAGGGTGTGCTATTATTGTAGAAATAACTGAATTATTTAACATTTTTAAAATATATTATCACTTTTTAGTCATTCTACATATATTGTGAAGCGGGAGGGAAGTAAATTGACTGAAAACTTATTATTAGCTTTTTCATTAACATTAATGGCTGGTCTAGCAACTGGAGTCGGGAGTATCCTGGCATTCTTCACATCAACTACAAATACGAAGTTTTTATCAATATCTCTTGGCTTCTCTGCAGGTGTCATGATATATGTGTCCATGGTTGAAATCTTTGTGAAAGCACAGGATTCACTAGTATCTGCAATGGGTGTGGGTCCGGGGAATTGGATGACAGTTGCGGGCTTTTTCTCGGGAATGTTATTAATAGCGTTGATTGATAAATTTATACCGAAACAAGGTAATCCTCACGAAGTAAAGAAAGTAGAGGATATGAATAAACCGAGAAATCCTGACTTATTAAAAATGGGTTCATTTACTGCGCTAGCGATTGCAATTCATAACTTCCCAGAAGGAATTGCAACGTTTACGGCTACATTACAAGATCCCTCCATAGGAATCGCTATTGCGGTGGCAGTAGCCATTCATAATATACCTGAGGGAATTGCGGTTTCAGTCCCTGTCTATTTTGCAACAGGAGATAAGAAGAAGGCATTCAAACTTTCATTCTTATCTGGCTTATCTGAACCCGTTGGAGCAGTAGTTGCTTATTTGATCTTAATGCCTTACTTAAATGATGTGATGTTTGGAATAATTTTTGCTGCAGTTGCAGGAATCATGGTATTTATCTCACTGGATGAATTACTACCAGCTGCAAAGCAATACGATGAAGCGCATTTATCAATTTATGGTGTAATCGGTGGAATGGCTGTTATGGCTGTTAGTTTACTTTTATTTATCTGAATATTGAAATTTAATGCTATGGATTATAGGCGTGAATTCGTAGGGGAATTTTCGCCTTTGTTTATCTAATAAGAATCGTTCTTTAAGTCTGGATTTAGTTAACACTTGTTATTTTCAGAGTCTTGTATAAGAATAGAATTAATAAATACATATCGGGAGTTGTCCTAGATGAGTAAAGAATATAGCGTAGTTGAAGTGGAAGAAATACTGAAAGAGCATCAGGCTTTTTTTGAATCCCATCAAACAAGAGGAATCGAGTTTCGCTTGTCTCAGCTACAAAAGCTGAAGGATAGTATTATCAAATACGAGGGGAAAATAACAGAAGCCCTTCAACAGGATCTAGGGAAGCATCCATTTGAAACCTATACAACAGAAGTAGGCTTTGTTCTAAAGACGATCACCCATACAATGAAATCCCTAAAATCTTGGATGAAAACTAAGCGTGTTAAAACTCCTTTACACTTTCAACCAGGCAAGAGCCAGATTATCTATGAGCCATATGGTACCGTTCTAATTATATCGCCTTTTAATTACCCTTTTCAGCTTCTGATTGAGCCGCTTGTAGGTGCCATTGCAGCAGGGAATTGTGCAGTATTAAAGCCTTCTGAGTTAGTACCAAATGTTTCAGCTGTTATATCCGAGATGATCCACTCTACTTTTGATGATAATTATATTCGTACAATAGAAGGAGGAATTGAAACAAACCAATCGCTTATTCATGCTCCTTTTGACTATATCTTCTTTACTGGTAGTATTCCTGTAGGAAAGATTGTAATGGAGGCAGCTGCTAAAAATCTGGTACCAGTAACATTAGAGTTAGGTGGAAAAAGCCCAGTCATTGTAGATCGAACAGCTGATATTAAGGCAGCTGCCTCAAGGATTATGTGGGGGAAATGTGTTAATTCTGGACAAACCTGTGTTGCGCCTGACTATTTATTAATTCACGAGTCAATCAAAGATGAACTGATCTCTGAATTAAAAGAGACCATAAATACCTTCTATGGTGAAACGGTTGAAGAAAGTAAGCACTATGGAAGAATCGTCACTGCAAGGCACTTTAATCGATTAGTAGACATGCTTGAAAAAGATAAAGAAGGCATCATTTTTGGAGGGAATACGAATCCTGACACAAGGTATATAGAGCCAACCTTGATAGAAGCTTCACCTGATTCTGCTACTATGTCCGAAGAGATATTTGGACCCTTGCTCCCAATCCTGACGTATAAGAACATAGACGATGCGATTAAAATCATTAAGAACCATTCAAAGCCCCTTGCACTGTATTTATTTACAGCTGATCAAGGAATAGAGGAGAAGGTACTAAATGAAATCTCCTCTGGTGGAGTTTGTGTGAATGATACATTAACACATTTGGGGAATCCGGAATTGCCCTTTGGTGGTGTGGGAGCATCTGGGATGGGTGCGTATCATGGGCATTATAGTTTCACCACCTTTTCCCATGAAAAGAGCGTGCTTAAGAAAAATAGTGGCAGTAATCTCACGTTATTATTACCGCCGTATACGGATCGGAAATTAGCGCTTATTAAAAGATTCTTAAAGTAGGTTTCGCTATAAAAAGTAATAGTAAAAGAAGCTAATCCCTAAGAACTAGGTGATTAGCTTCTTTTCATGTACTCATGCATTATCTCCTACTTACCTTCCACTTCTACTTCGTTTGACTCGGTATGATAAGTCTGGAAGCTGTCTAGAAGCTTCTCAAGGTGGCCTAGATGACTTCTATATTCTAGGACCATTGAGACTAATGGAAACAACTGTGTCGCCTCCTGGATTTGTTCTTCATCCTGTGAAGTATACTGATGGATGTAATCTTGTAGTAAATCTGATTGATGGTACGCAACCTTTTCTTCCATAACTGGGATATGCGATTTAACTTTACCAATAAACTGTAACAATAATTGCTCATGTGCTGATGATAAAGTGTCCAGCTCGGTCTTTAACAAGTCTTGAAAGTCCTTTGACATGTGGTGTATATCATTTTCAAGACGATGCAGACGTTTAAGTGTTTCGAAGGCTTGATTAGTTGTTACTAACATTTGTCGGAATAGCACAAGCTTCCTTGTCTTTGCATATTTCTTTTTCTTTTTTTCAAAGCGAGAACTCTCCTCCTTGTAAAAGGAAAACAGCTGGTCAAGCTTTGTTAATCGATCCTTCAGTTTATCAATTTCTTCTTTTAACTCAATATGTCCTGATGCGTTTCTTGTGTTGATTCTAATCCACTTTATAATTTCCTCTGTTGTATCCACAACCTGATAATACAACTTCGTTTCGTATTTGGGTGGGAAAAACAATAAGTTGACTACAAAGGCAGATAATACTCCCAATATAACCGTACCAAATCGAATAAGGCCAAATTCAATAAACTGTTCAGTAGGTGATTCCATAATTGCAATAATCGTAACAACAGCTAGTGGGATTGTGCTCTCTAGTTTTAGCTTTAATGTAATCCCAATGACAACCATTACGGTTACCCCAATGATAACAGGGCTATTTGAGAATAATAAAGTAAATAAAATGGCGAAAAATGCACCAATGATATTGGCTTGGAATTGATCGATTACAGACTGATAAGATCTATAAATGGAAGGCTGAATAGCAAAAGCAGCAGCAATTCCAGCAAAGGAAGCAGAAGGAAGCTCCAATAAATGTGCTATATATAAGGAGAGAGCAACGGCGATTCCTGTTTTTAAAATACGACCTCCGATTTTCATGAAGATACGACCTCCTTACTACCATAATTCACCTTTTAAAGGTTCCATAAACATTATTGTGATGGAAGGAAGAAGGAAGTGCAAGGAATTAGTGACATGAAATCTTATTAACGTGAAAAAACCTCTGCAGTCATCCTCTGCAGAGGTTAGAATATTATTCTGTTGATACAGCTGGATCAGCTTGCTCTTTCATAGGAACAACTTGCAAGAAGTTTTCCTCAGGGTTTTCTAATAATGGTTGTAAATACTTAACTTCTTCCCATTGCTGATGTTCTTTAAGAACCTCAATATAAGAAGTTAGTAGCTCTTTTACATCCTCAATACCCTTTTTAGATAGTGGATTAATTGATACCTTCGCACCTTTTGCAATTCTCTTAGAAAGTGTTTCTTTTGTTAATCCAAGAGCTGCATCATGACGTAGATAAACGGTTCCACCTGTCATACCTGCACAAATCCATGGACCTGGATCTCCCATTACAAGACCACGGCCATTGGTCATGTATTCAAATGCAAAGCCTTTAATATTGGCATGAACACCGATATTTCCATATTCCTGCTCCGGAATCGGTCTAGTTACGTGTCCACCAATAATCATGTCTGCACCTGATAAACGAATTCCTGCACGAGCATCTGCGTTACCTTGAACAAATAACTGCCCTTTTTGAGCACCATAGCCAAAGCCTTTACCTACAGAACCGTTATAAAGCTTACCATCTTTACCTCTAGATTTTAGAATGTGGATGTTTCCACCAAATGATGTTTTACCAGTGCCATCCTGTGAACCACCTTCAACTCGAATGGTAATTCCTTCACTATTATAAGCACCTAAACCGTTACCTGGAATAGAGCCATTTTTGTATTTTAAAGAAATGGCAGGAAGCTTTTTGTAAGAACCATCCAGTCTTCCACGAACTCGGTGACAAGATACACGGCTTCCTAGAACACGTTGTTCTGAAGTGACAGCCGAGAATTCTCTTGATTTAGTTAGCTCGCTCACATTTTGGTCTAAATATTCTGCACCAACTGCGACTGCTAAGCTAGTTTCTTCAATACTTGCAGCAACTTCTTTCTGATTAAATTGCCCAACCTCAAGTGTAGTTAATAGAGTAGACAGATCCATTTGTTCTAGACCTTTTGTTTGCTCTAATAAATCAGAACGTCCCACCAAATCTTGCACATTTGTAAAGCCAAGATTTGCAGATAGTTGCTTTAGTTCATTTCCAAAAGCTGTAAATAGATTAACTAATCCTTGAACCGCTTTGTCAGCCTCACGAGGAACAAATCTTCTTAAGCCGTGTTCCTTTGCTTGTGCTTCTGATTCAATCTGAGTCGCAATACCAACATGACAGGTGTCTAAGTGACAGCCACGACAAGTTGTACAGCCGATTGCAATCATGGATAAAGTACCAAAGCCAATGCGATTAGCTCCGAGTAGCATGACCTTTAAAACGTCAGACACACTTCTAATTCCGCCATCTGCCCAAATTTCAACATTATTTCGAATTCCAGCTTCAAGTAAAGCATTATGTGCAGCTTTCACACCAATTTCAACAGGTAATCCTACATATTGTAAGGCGTGAATTCTTGCTGCCCCAGTACCACCATCAAAACCACTGATTGTGATAATGTCAGCACCAGCCTTAGCAATACCCACTGCGATTGTTCCGATATTTGGAACAACTGGTACCTTTACAGCAACCTTTGCCTGATCGTTGGCAGTTTTTAATTCTGCAATCATTTGAGCCAGATCTTCAATTGAATAAATATCATGGTTATTTGATGGTGAAATTAGGTCTGAACCAAGTGTTGCATTACGAGCATCAGCAACCTTCTGGGTTACTTTTGATCCAGGTAAGTGACCGCCTTCTCCAGGTTTTGCTCCTTGACCAATCTTAATTTCAAGCAGGTTTGACGAGTTTAAAAGCTCAGCATTTACTCCAAAACGTCCTGACGCAATTTGCTGTCCACGAGTTTTAGAATATTTACCTAACATATCCTTAATCTCTCCACCTTCACCATTTAAGCTGACCATGTTTAATTGTTCAGCAGCTTCTGCATAGGCACGGAAAGCAATCTCGTTTTGTGAACCGAAGGACATCGAGCTAATCACAAACGGTAGGTTATGCTCTCCAACAGATAAATTGACCTTATCTGGAGAGGCGGGCTTTTGTGCTTCCTTAAAGCTAGTTAAGTGACGAATGCTAATTGGGTTCGATTCTTCTTGTTCAGTAAGCTTTTTACGATAATCATCGTACGAGCCAGTTTGAGCAACATCACCAATTGCCTTCCAAATTCTAGGGAAGATGTGGAATGTCTTTCCTGCTCTAGCATGATCATCATTGAAATCTTCACTACGCTTAATCGCATCTTCCTTCATTAGTTCAAAATTAAAGCCTAATGATTCAGAGCCAAAGAAATTCACAATTCGAAGTGCAACAGCAATTTCTTCGTTTAAGCCGATAGAAGAAAATAATCGACCGTAGCCTCTAAGTTCATGAATACCAATTGTTGAGATAACTTTTTCAAGTCCTTTGTTTAAAGAGTCAAATAGATTCTTAATTGGTAGGAAGTTATCTTCTTCACTTACCGTTGCAAATAATAGATATGGACTAAGTGCATCTGCTCCTAATCCTAGTGCAAGAATGGCATCATGCAACGAGCGAATTGATCCTGAACGTAAAAGTAAAGAACAGTCTCTTCTTAGGTTATCTCCAATTAAAGCATGATCAATTGAAGAAACGACTAAGTGAGGATCAAGCCATAGCTTGCCGCTTTGATGAGATTTTCCATCGTCTAAAATGAGCAATGTACAGCCGTTTCTTACAGCTTCAGTTGCTTCAGTCGCTAAGCGAGACAACGCTTCTTTTACTGACTCATTCTCAGTAAAAGTGATTTCTAAATAATAGGCTAGTTCATTTTTACGGAATTCATGAACAACTTGGTCGTAGGATGGCTGGGCTAATTCTTCTTTTAGTTTATATCCTTGAGCACCTTCTACTAAGATAGGAGACTGTAACTCTAAGAATAGCTGTGGTGCATGCTTTTCAAATAAAGAAGGTCGCTTACCGAGCATCATTCTCGTGGAGAAATGCTCTGTTTCACGGTCGCGGTCAATAGCAGGGTTTGTTACAACCGCTACGCTTTCCTTAATGAAGTCGGCTAAGTTTCTGCGTCCAGAATCAATAGCGGCTAATGGGGCATCGTGGCCAAGTGAACGGATCGGTTCAGCACCTTTTTCCGCCATTTGTTCAATCAATTGAATGTGCTCGCGGTCCCAACCATAAGCAGAATATTGATTGCTTTGGACCTTAGACA
Organism: Bacillus mesophilus; assembly: GCF_011008845.1. Lineage (GTDB taxonomy): Bacteria > Bacillota > Bacilli > Bacillales > SA4 > Bacillus_BS > Bacillus_BS mesophilus. The sequence goes on from NZ_JAAIWM010000006.1 coordinate 224,240, forward strand.
TCGTTTTTACCGTTACATTCTTTTCAAGTGAAGGTGACTGTAAGCGCAGACGATATCCTTCGAAATCTACACGCTTTTTAAAACGCTCATGTACTTCCTGTTGGAATTCAGCATAATGATATACTTTCATTTCTGCATCTACATACTTCAAACCTACCTTTTCACCAGGTGATAGTGGTTTAGGTTCATTTGTATATTCAGATGAAGGGATGATTCCTGGCTCTGATGAGAATAAGTAGGATGTTTCTGTTTCTAGTTGCCAAAGAGGTCTTAACCCTAGTGAATCTAGACTAAAAGCAGCCTCATCCTGATACCTAGAAATAATTCCTGCAGGTCCTTGTGAAAAATGACCCCATGCTTCTCTTAAGTAAACATATAAGTCTTGTAAATGTTCAGGATAGGCTTTGATCTCATTCACGATCGGTGGGAATAAAATATCTAGTGCTTCAAATAAAGAATAGCCATGCTGAGCTAAAAGGGCCTCAACGGTTCTATTTAAGTCCTGTGAATCACTGCCATCTTTCGTGATCGGGATACCAAGCATCTGTGCTTCATCTCTTAATTTAGCAATAGTGTTAATTTCACCATTGTGACCAAGAACACTAAATGGCTGAACGCGGAAGAAGTTTGAGAGTGTGTTAGTTGAATAGCGATTATGTCCTAGAGTCATAGAAGACTTGGCCAATGGACTTGCAAGATCGTGATAGTACTTAGGGAGAATATCACCCGCACCCATTACTTTATAAACGCTATGGAAATTACTTAGTGAAGCCACATGAACATGGTCATCACCTTCAATTTGGATGGTTAGATTAAATAGTAGCTTGGATAGGTTTTCATTTTTTTCTTCAGGAACTAATCCAACCTGCCAGAATAACGGTTCCTGTTGGGATGCGATGGGACCTAACGCAGCGGAGTTTGTCACTTCATCATTTTCATATACGATTGTAAGCTTGGCGTCAGTAAGTAACTTTTTTATATTCTTTTTAACTTGCTCTTGATTTGCATCTTTTGACACAAAAAAATGACCAACTGTAAATTGTTCGTCATGTACAACTGCAGAATTTATACCCTTGTTAGATAGCTTATCTTCCCAAAGCTCTCTAGGTATATCAATGTGTATACCAACACCATCGCCCTCTCCATTAGTGAAGCCAGCACGATGATTCATGGTTACAAGTGCAGAAATACATAACTCAATATTTTCTTTTGTAGGAATTTGTTTTTTCTCCATGATGGAGACGATTCCACACGCATCATGTTCGTGTAAATGATAGTTCTTAAAGGAGTTCGGATTCCATTTTTTTGTCATAGTTATAGGCCGTTAGGCCGTCACCTCCTTGGAATTTGTACAGCAAATCTATAATTTTTGAGATTTACAATCAAAGTAAGCAAGAATAATGTGCTAATTATAAATTTTCAGAATTGTATATACTATATTATCAAACATATTAATAAAATTCAATTATTATTCATTTTTATGAGTAAAGTAATTTTAACTAATTTTTCCTTGTTGATAAAAAACCTTTAATGTAAACGTTTTCAATATACATAAATAAAAACTAGCTTGGGCTTCAAGCTAGTTTTTATTGTATATTAATGAATATTTATTCGTTTTGAAGTTCTTTGAAAGCAGTCCCAACTGCTTCGATTGTTTGTTGGAGATCTTCTTCTGTATGAGCAATAGTGAGAAACCATGCTTCATATTTAGAAGGTGCAAGATTGATTCCTTGATCCAACATCAGGTTGAAGAACTTTGCAAAAATTTCTCCATTACTACCTTCGGCTTGCTTATAATTCACAACTTTTTCATCAGAGAAATAAATAGTGAGCGCACCTTTTAAACGGTTTATGGTGATTTGGATATTATATTTTGCTGCTTGCTGCAAAATTCCTTCTTCAAGAATTGCTCCTAAACGATCTAACTGTTCATATACTCCGTCCTGCTTTAACACTTCCAAGCAGGCAATTCCAGATAGAATAGATGCCGGATTTCCTGCCATGGTTCCTGCTTGATAAGCGGGTCCAAGTGGGGCAACCTGTTCCATAATTTCCTTTTTCCCACCGTAAGCACCTATTGGAAGGCCGCCTCCGATTATTTTCCCAAGTGCTGTTAGGTCTGGCTTTACCCGTAACAGATCCTGTGCCCCTCCATACATAAATCGAAACGCCGTTATAACTTCATCATATATAACGAGTGCACCAGCTTCGTGAGTGAGTCTGTTTACTTCCTCTAGAAAGCCCTCTTTAGGTTCTACAATACCAAAGTTTCCAACAATCGGCTCCACTAGAACTGCTGCGATTTGATCTCCCCATTTTTCTAGTGCTTCTTTATATGGTTGTATGTCATTAAAGGGAACAGTGATCACTTCGTTGGCAATGCTTTTTGGTACACCTGCTGAATCTGGAGTTCCTAAAGTCGAAGGCCCTGAGCCTGCTGCAACAAGAACTAAATCTGAATGACCGTGATAACATCCTTCAAATTTAATAATCTTATCTCTGCCTGTATAAGCTCTTGCAACTCTTATGGTGGTCATTACTGCCTCTGTACCAGAGTTCACAAATCGCACTTGATCCATATTTGGCATAGCTTCCTTTAGAAGCTTCGCAAACTTTACTTCATGCTCTGTGGGTGTTCCGTATAACACCCCGTTCTCAGCAGCACGTATAATTGCTTCTGTTATATGTGGGTGGGCATGTCCGGTTATAATAGGACCATATGCCGCAAGATAATCTATATATTTATTACCATCAACATCCCAAAAATACGCACCTTTTCCCCGAGCCATAACAACAGGCGAACCACCACCAACGGCTTTAAAAGAACGAGATGGGCTGTTAACACCTCCGACTATATGCTGAAGTGCCTCTTTATGTATTGCTTCTGATTTTTCACGTATCATCAAAACTGCCTCCTGTATCAATCCATATCATTACCCATCTTACCACGTTGCTTTCTTTTATAAAACTTTGCTTTGGGAGGGAAGTTAATATGGTGGTGGTTCATGATTGAATGTTGTGAGCCTCTTACCTATAACAAAGAATCTAAATTTAATTAGGTCCGTTGATTTCCGCTACAGGCACTCGCTTTCCGCGGGGAGGGACGTGAGCCTCCTCGACTTCGCCTGCGGGGTCTCGCGGTTCCCTCTATGTCCCGCAGGAGTCGAGTGCCTTTCGCTCCAATCAACTCGGGGTTTTAACAAATTAACTCTTCAATAAGAGCCTTATAAAAGGAGTTTCAATTAATAACAAAAGGGTTTCTGGTTGTGATACAAAGGAAAATCTCTTAAACTAAAATGATGTAACTAAGATGTAAGCTAAAAGTATGAAAATAAGTTCTATATTTTATCCAGCAGTCGAAGTGGAGGAACGCGAGACTCCTGCGGGAGAAGCGGTTTAGGGGAGACCCCGCAGGAGCGATAGCGACGAGGAGGCTCCCCAACCGCCCGCGGAACGCGAGTGTTCTGGAACGAAGACTGCCTATTTACGGATAGCAAAAAAAAAATAAAGCTGTTTAATGGAGGATATTATGAGTGCAATCATAGAGGTTAAAGAGCTTAGAAAAGAATTTAAGTCCTATTCCAGTCGATCTGGGTTGAAGGGGGCATTTAGAGATTTATTTACTCGAAATTATAAGGTGCTTGCAGCTGTGAAGGACATATCGTTTCAAGTGAATGAAGGGGAAATGGTTGGGTACATAGGTGAAAATGGAGCGGGTAAATCAACTTCCATTAAGATGCTTACTGGAATCCTTACACCGACTAGTGGCGAAATTATAGTGAATGGTATGAATCCACACAAAGAGCGAGAAAAGTTTGTTAAGACAATCGGAGTGGTGTTTGGACAGCGTTCACAGCTTTGGTGGGATATTGCCGTTCAGGAGTCATTTAGACTATTGAAAAAGGTGTATCATGTATCGGATGAGGACTATAAAGAGCATATGGATCATGTGATTGAAACGCTTGATATCGGCCATCTACTGGATAAACCAGTTAGAAAGCTTTCGCTTGGTCAGCGAATGAGATGTGAGCTTGCGGCAGCGTTAATACATAAACCGACGCTTTTATTTCTTGATGAGCCAACAATAGGGTTAGATGTGTTAGTCAAAATGAAAATTCGTAGATTTCTCAAGGAAATGAATGAAAAATACAAAACGACGATTCTGTTAACGACTCATGATTTAACTGACATTGAAGCACTGTGTGAACGTGTAGTCATGCTTGATGAAGGAAGTATCATTTATGATGGTTCACTCAAGCAGCTCCGAGCTAACTGGGTCGAGGGAAAACAGATTCAATTTGAATTTACAAGAACTGTAAACTCGGAGGAGTTATCGAATATGAGTGTCGGGCATACTGTTGCTTGGGCAAAAGGGGAGCGAGAGAATGTATGGATTGCGTCGGTAGAGGATGATGAAAAAGTCATCTCAGACCTCATTTCCAAAATTGTCTCTCACTACCAGATCCGAGACCTTCATATTAAGGAGACTTCGACCGAGGAAATTATTCGAAACATCTATGAAGAGGGAATTCATCATGGCTAAGTATATAGAAATGATTAGAATTCGTTTTTTAATGATGCTAGCATACAGAACGAACTACTATAGTGGCATCTTAATTTATAGCATCAATATCGGAGCCTATTATTTTCTATGGAGTGCAATCTATGGAGATAAAGGAACGATTCAAGGCTTAAGTATTATCCAAATGACAACCTATATAGCCGTTGCGTGGATGGCAAGAGCATTTTACTTTAATAATATTGATAGAGAGATTGCAACGGAAATTAAGGAAGGGAAAGTAGCGATAGAGCTTATTCGTCCTTATCATTATTTGCGAATGAAGATGATGCAGGCACTAGGTGAGGGGATTTTTAGATTGCTGTTCTTTTCCGTTCCAGGAATGTTCATCGTAAGCTTATTTTTCCCTTTGAATTTTTCTACTAACCTCATTATATGGATTAGCTTTTTTATCTCGATTATCTTTAGTTTTATTATCAATACACAAATCAATTTATTAGCAGGTATTACCACTTTCTTCCTATTTAATAACGATGGGTTAATTCGGGCTAAACGTGTAGTGATTGACTTGTTTTCTGGTCTGCTTCTTCCGATAAGTTTTTATCCATTATGGGCTCAAGAAATTATGGGGTATTTTCCATTTCAAGCAATCAGTTATATTCCGAGCATGATCTTTACAGAGGCATTCAAGGGATCAGAGTTAGTAAATGCATTACTAATTCAAGGAATGTGGTCACTACTATTAATTATTCCGATTCAGCTTTTGTGGATCTTAGCAAAAAAACAGCTCATCATACAGGGGGGCTAATATGTTCTACATTTCTATCTTTTTTCAATATATGGCGCAATACATGAAAACGAGACTACAATACCGTTCGGATATGGTCGTTGAAATTATATCAGATCTTCTTTTTCAGGCGGTAAATTTGATTTTTATATTAGTAGTGTTTGGTCACACCCAGTTTCTAAATGGCTGGACCAGGGATGAGATTATCTTTATTTATGGATTTTTCCTAGTTCCTTTTGCGATTTTTGGTGCCTTTTTTAATATTTGGGACTTTAATGAGCGTTATATTGTGAAGGGGGAAATGGACCGGATCTTAACAAGGCCGATTCATAGTCTGTTTCAAATTATAATAGAAAGAATGGAGCTAGAATCGTTATTCGGTATTATAACAGGTATGATTGTAATGGGTTATGCTAGCATTCAGTTGCAATTAACTTTCTATTGGTATGATGCCATTTTATTTATTCTCATGGTACTTGGTGGTGTGTTCGTGTATGCTGGTATTTTTATTATGCTAGCTAGCATTGGGTTCTGGTCTGATGCTAGAACTTCCATCATGCCAACGATGTATAATATCGGGAATTATGGACGTTATCCGGTTGATATTTATAATAATGTAATTAAATTTGTGTTAACGTGGATTCTGCCATTTGCCTTTGTGGGAGTCTACCCGGCTGCTTACTTTTTAAGAAAAGAAGAATGGTATGGCTATGCTTTTTTTACACCTGTAATGGGCCTTATATTTATAACACTCGCTGTTCTTCTGTGGAATATTGGCGTGACTAAATATCGAGGAGCGGGAAACTAATATCTAATAGCATGACAACCATCTCTCCAACATATGTTAGGACGAGGTGGTTTTCTTTGGTTAATTTACTATTTTTATCTGTCATTATGTTTAGTCTATATAAAAGCTTCAGTCAGATCTTTTTACGCCAAGAGCATAGAAAGAATTATATTTCGTTTGAAAATCTAGCCTTTTTATTTCTAGTTTATGTAAATGTATTAATTGGTTTTAGTTTGGTGTATACGATCTTTGAAATGAAGGGTATTCCAGTTTTGGTAGAGGGTGGCTCAATCCTTACTGGTGGTTTCCTTGAAATTCTCTCTTCCTCGTTATATTTTAGTGCCATTACTCTACTTTCTGTAGGATATGGGGATATTACCCCAATTGGAATAGGACGTTGGTTTGCTGTTTTAGAGGCATTAATCGGCTATATTATCCCTGCTGCCTTTGTTGTTAGAAGCATGGTTGATTTTGAACAAAGGCCAAACTAGGTGTCTAGTTTTTAACTTGCAAATCTCAAATGTAAACATGTTATTTTCTCTAGTAGAAATACTGTGTTTACTTTTTGTTTTTCACTGATAAATTGGTTAATTATGTTAAAATATATATCTAAAAAGATTGAAGTGCCTAAATATATTTTTAAAGGATTGGAGAGAAAAGGTTGGTTATAAGACTTGCTGAACATAAAGATATTCATGAGTTGATCAAAATGAGATGGGATTTTACAATTGAATATGACGAAAGTAAGAAGGATTCATCGTATGAAGATTTTGAAAAGGAATGTTATGTTTTTTTAGAAAAAGCATTAAACGGTGACACCTGGTTTATTTGGGTGGCTGAGGAAAACGGAACAGTGGTATCGCATATATACATAGAACTCATTCAAAAAGTACCTCGTCCTGGTAAAGTTACAAACTCATTTGCATATATGACCAATGTTTATACCATTCCAGAATATCGAAATATGGGTATTGGAAGTAAGGTGCTTGGTACAATTAACAAGTGGATAAAAGATAACAGCTATGAATTTGTTATTGTATGGCCAAGTGAGGACTCAATCAATTATTATAAGAAAAATGGATACATTCATAGTACAGAACCTATGGAGTATTTCCCTTCATAAAAAACAATTAAGAAAGGGCTAAGAGGAATCGTTCCTCTTAGCCCTTATTGATTAGATAGATCAAGTATTGTAAAAACTAATTACTAAATTAATGGGTAAATATGTTAAGATAATTGTATAGATTTGCAAATTTTTGTCAGTAATTAATTTTAATCTAGGCTGAGAGCAGAAGAGAAGGGATTAGTATGGAAAACAACTATACTCATATAAATCAAAAGCTATACTATAGCACAGTGTTAGTGGTTATATCACTTATGCTACTAGGATTGTTTGTTGATAATCCACTTCTTGAACATCCTGGACCAGGCTTTTTTACACATGGTGCTCTAGTGTGCCTTTTTTCTATGTGTCTCATAATCTATCCTAAATACAAGTCACATTTCATTAGAATCCTTATTATCGTGATAGGATCTAGTTATTTTTATAGTATTTTCTTTTTATATCCGAATACTTGGTCGAACTTTATTTTTTTATGTTTCATTCCGGCAATCTCTATCTTATTCTTCGATAGTAGGCTTTTTCATTACACCTTACTAACTAATACTTTTATAATCATTGGTCTATTAAGCTATATTGCTGTAGTTGATTCACCACACTTTTATCCTTACATTAGGGAAGACTTGATCGGTAATATTATTAATTTTCTAGGAAGCCAAGCGATTCTTTATTTTATTTTTTACATATCATATGGACGGTTGCAGAAACAAAAGCTCTATTATGAGCAAATTAAACAATCGGAGCGCTTGAAAACAACTGGACAGCTAGCTGCTGCTGTAGCACATGAAATTAGAAACCCTTTAACAGTTGTTAAGGGATTCTTACAAATCTATGAGAAAGAAAATAAATATAATGAGGAAAGTAATAGACATTATTCGTTAATGATTGATGAATTAAACACAGCAGAACAGGTAATATCTCAATTTTTATCCATTGCAAAACCAGACAAAGACACGAAGCCTGAACTCGTCAATGTGAAGACTGTTCTTCAAAGCGTAACGGACCTTCTGAACTCTTATGGGCTATTACGTGATAATAAGATTATTCTAAGAATGGATGAAGATTGTTATATTGCTGCGAATACCATAGAGTTTAAACAGCTTTTGATCAATATTATTAAGAATGCAATTGAAGCATCTCGTGTTGGTGACTCTGTTGTCATTACTGCTGAGAGTAAAAAGAGCTTGGTTGAAATTAAAGTGATTGATCAAGGGCAAGGTATGTCAAAGGAAGAAATAGATTCTCTTGGCACTCCATTTTATTCGTTAAAAAGTAAAGGGACCGGACTTGGTATGATGATTTGCTTTAATATCGCTACAAAGTATAAAGGAAGCATCTCGTTTAGTAGCGAAAAGGGTGTAGGTACAACGGTTACCATTCGATTTCCATCGACAAATGTAAGGTAAGGCAAGGGGCTGCTATAGAGTGGCTCTTTTTTTGTGCTTTGGGAATAATGTTTAAGTATTAAACAATAATAAAATTATAAAAAATAATATTTTTTTATCGCAAAACAATAAATAATGTGTTAAAATCATCTTAATTATAAATAAATGAGGTGTATATATGAAAACAAAAAGTTCAACTCTCTTTTTAAAGGTTGCTGTTATTTTTATTGGTATTCCAGTACTTGCGCTGTGTCTATTTTTATTACCACAGATTGCAGGGGAGGCGAATGAAGCAGCAGAAAGAGGATCGGATTTAGCTTTTGTGGTATATGGAATTCTAATGATTATGTATGTATCAGCGGTTCCATTTTACTTCGCATTGTACCAATCTTTTAACCTTTTAAGTTATATTGACAAGAACCAAGCTTTCTCTGAGTTATCGGTAAGTGCTTTATATAAGATCAAGAATTGTGCTTTAATTATTAGTGGTTTATATGTGATTGCTCTCCCGTTAGTCTATATATTTGCAGAGGTAGACGATGCACCAGGGCTCATCATTGTCGGGTTGGTGATGGTATTTGCTCCCCTGGTGGTTGCTGTCTTTGCTGCTGTTCTTCAAAGACTTTTACAAGAAGCCATTGAAATCAAATCTGAAAACGACTTAATAGTTTGAGGTGAAAAACATGGCGATAATTATTAATATTGATGTGATGCTAGCTAAAAGAAAAATGAGCGTAACCGAGCTTTCGGAAAGAGTTGGAATTACCATGGCTAACCTTTCTATCTTAAAAAATGGCAAGGCTAAGGCAGTCCGATTATCAACATTAGAAGCAATTTGTAAAGCTTTGGACTGTCAACCTGGAGATCTATTAGAGTACCGAAGTGATGATGAAGATTAGAAGATGACTCCTTGATAGGGTAAGTTTTTTAGTTCAATCTTGGGAGGCACTAGATTCATGGGAGCACTAAAACAACTTGTTCGTTTTGGTTGGGTCCAGGCCCTATCATGTTTGTTTCCGGTCGTAATATTTGCTTCATTGGCACTAACACAATTCATTCCACTTCTTTTCCTACCCCGGTATGACTGGCTGCTGATCATTTGTCTACTCATGCAGTGGGTGATGCTCCGTTCTGGGCTTGAAACACGAGATGAACTAAAGGTAATAACATTGTTTCACTGTATTGGTCTTGCTCTTGAATTATTTAAAGTTCATATGGGTTCTTGGTCATATCCTGAAGAAGGTTATTTTAAAATTCTAGGGGTGCCTCTGTATAGCGGGTTCATGTACGCAAGTGTAGCGAGTTACCTTTGTCAGGCTTGGAGAAGACTACAAGTGGAATTGATTAAGTGGCCATCGTTTAAATTAGTCGTGCCTCTTGCGGCTGCCATTTACTTGAATTTTTTCACACACCATTATTTGGTTGATATTCGTTGGGTGTTGTCTGGTCTCGTTATCATTGTCTTCTGGCAATCTTGGGTAACGTACGAGGTTGGAGGAACCCGGTACCGAATGCCAATTGTATGTTCATTTGTACTGATTGGATTCTTTATATGGATTGCTGAAAATATTGCCACCTTCTTTGGTGCTTGGGAATATCCGAACCAAACGGACGTATGGAGTCTCGTTCATTTAGGGAAGGTGAGTTCCTGGCTTCTGTTGGTGATCGTGAGCTTTCTAATAGTGGCAACCTTAAAGCTGGTTAAGAGTAGAGGCCCCATAACTAAAAAAGATATTGGTCAATATTTATAGTATGAGAAACAAAGTCAAAGTTCTGACTTTGTTTTTTTAGATATATCAGGAGGGATTAACTCTATTTAGATTGAATATATGTATCTATATAGAAAGATCCCTTTTTAAAGGTTGGAACGGACTGGAGGGGAATGTATGAGTATAGAAATAATGGGATTACTACTTATATTACTAATTTATCTAGTTATCTCACAGTGGTTTCTAAAACGAAAACTTCATATTAAGGAAGTTCGCAAAAGCATATTAAGCGGTTACCGAAAAAAGAGATATGTTTACACCGAATTTTTACTGTTTATATTATTGTTTGTAAGTACCTTTTATATGATTGAAGACTTAGGTGCTTTTTCATTCTTGCCTCTATTTATGTTTTTTCTTCTAACAAATGTTTTGCGAGGGATTGAGGAATGGATCGAAAATAGAAGCGAAAAGGGATACTATCACGACTGGTTGTCTTCGGTAGCGTTCCTAATTATAATCATATTTTTATTGATCGTGTGACCAGAACAAAAGGCGCAAGCGCCCCGTTTAGCCTCAGGCATAGCAAATGTTCCTTGAAGAGAAAAAGGGTGATGTTTCCCTTTTGCTCTTCAAGGGTTATCCCGGTCTAACTGGCGCTAACTAAAGGAATATACAAAATTAGTTTGAATTAAAGCGCCAGTAAGACCCCGATTGGTTCAACTAACCATCAGAAAATCACTGATGGAAGTTTCACTGTATCTGACCTCGAGGGGCTGGGCGCTGTAGCTGGATTACTCCAAACCATTGAAACCAAACATGCCAATAAATTTTATACTTTCCTATAATTTTAAAAAAAGCCACTGCAATTATTCAGCAGCGGCTTGCTTGTCTTCATTATTAGAATGACGCAGAGGAATTTCTCGTAAAAAGAATGTTAGTAAAAAAGCAATGGTCATTATGGCTGCCCCAATAAGAAACACACCGGTAAGAGAAAAAGCTAACGATTCACGAAGTGTTCCGACTAGCTGTTCGAACAAAGGAAGCATTTCCGGAGTTAAACTGTTCTTTGCTTGATCTAGTTGATCTGGGTTCATTAGAATTTGAGGATTCGAGAAGTTTGCTAATCCGGTTCGATCCGTCTCAGGTGGTAAGCCAGCAACTAACTCCTTCATTTTATCCTCCATTCTAATAGTCATGACTGACCCTAAAACAGCTACCCCAACTGTTCCTCCAATCTGACGAAATAACTGAGTAGATGCAGTTGCCACGCCGAGATTTGAGTGGCTCACAGCATTTTGAACGGTTAGGGTGAATACAGGGAAGCAAGCACCTAACCCAAATCCCACAATAATCATGTTCATGACGGCTACCAAATTAGAGGTTTCTGATGACATAAATGACATGGATATCAAGCCAGCAGTCATTAATAATAATCCACCTAACGCGAAAATCTTATATTTACCTGTTTTCGTGATATATTGACCAATAATTGAACTAGATGCAACCATGCTTAATGTCATAGGCATCATAATAAGACCAGAAGCTGTTGCCGAGGTACCGATTACTCCTTGAACGAAAAAGGGCATGTACATAATCGTTCCGAACATTCCGGCACCAAGTAAGAACCCAATTCCATTAGAAAGTGAAAAAATATCATTTTTAAACAAATCTAAAGGTAAGACTGGACTTGTTACTTTTCGCTCCACCTGTATGAACAATAGTAAAGAAATAATAGAAGCTGTAAATAAGCCAAGGATCGTATACGAAGTCCACTCGTATTGATTTCCTGCCCAGCTAAAGGCAAGCAATACAGGAACAATAATAAAGGTAATGAGAATAGATCCTAGATAGTCAATTTTCTCAGAAGGTCTCCGCTCAGTGGTTGGAAACAATGAAACAATCAATAAGAATGCTATAATTCCAAACGGTAGAAATACCCAAAATACCCATTTCCAATGTATGTGGTCGACAATCCAACCGCCAAGTGTTGGACCAAATACACTGGCAAGACCAAAAACAGACCCCATTAACCCTTGCCAACGACCTCGTTCACGAGGAGAAAATAAATCACCTACCGCTGTAAAGGCAGTAGACATAATCATTCCTGCACCTAAACCTTGGATTCCTCTATAAGCAATTAGGTGAATGATCGTTCCTGCTGTCCCACATAAAAGTGATCCTACAATAAAAATACCAATTCCAATTAGAATAAATGGTTTACGTCCATAAATATCAGATAGCTTCCCAACTAAAATAGCTGTAACACTTGAAGTTAACATAAAGATGGTGAATACCCAGTTAAAATACTCAATTCCACCTAAGTCCGAAACAATTCGAGGAAGTGCTGTACCAACAATGGTTTGATTTAATGCTGCAAAAAGCATGGCAGACATAATCGCAATCATAATCGTAATTTTTCTCTTATGATCTAAGTTCTCCATAGCAAATCCCCCCTTACATTTTAAATTTTTGAAATAAAGATATGAGCGTTAGGATTTCTTCGTTAGAAAGTCCATCAAAAGTTGAAAATAAATAGTCCGTTTTTTTGTTATGAAGTTTTTCGAATAAAGTCGCGCCAGTTGGTGTTAAAGTAATTTCGACAACTCTTCTGTCTTCTAATGAGCGCTCTCTTGTGACATAGTCTTTTTCAACCAACGAATCCGCAACAGAGGTTATATGACTAGATGTCACCTTTAATTCATTAGAAATAGATGAGACCTTACTTGATCCATTTTCATGGAGATACTTGAGGAGTATAAATTCACTTCTATTTACTTCATCCCCAAGTGTTTCATTAATCCCTTTTCTTAAAGCTCTGATTGTATATTGAAAGGTACGTTCAAGTTCAACCATTAGTTCATCTCTTTTTGTCATGTCCTCATCACCTTATAAATAGTTAATATAGTTAATTATTCAGTAACCGAAATAAATTGTCAATTTTTTTGTATAAACTAGACCATAGTCTATACATGGGTGCGGGGAAGAGAATAAGTTATCTTATAGGGAACCCCCCCTCAATTTAGCTAGAGCGGTCAAGGCGAGAGAGTGATTTTCTCGCCTTTTTTTAGTAGAATTTAATAAGATAGGAGTAGAGGGAAAGGGAGGCTATAAGGTGAAAATTGTATCGACGATAAGGATAGCACCAGAACTGCAAGAAGAACTTAAAGAACGTTTCAAGAATGTCGACCTGATTTTTTATAAAAATATGAAAGAAGCAGAAGATGAAATAAAAAATGTAGAGGTTATTTTAACCTATGGAGAAGATCTAACACCTCTTCGTATTGAAAGAGCAAAAGTACTAAAGTGGATCATGGTTATGTCTGCTGGAGTGGAAAAACTACCTTTTGAAGAAATTAAGCAACGGGATATCTTAGTGACAAATGCCCGAGGGATACATAAAATTCCAATGGCTGAATATACAGTGGGAATGATGCTGCAGTATTGTAAGCAGTTAAAAGGTCTTTATGATCAAGAAAAGGAAGGTAATTGGAATAGAGGCATCTCGATATCTGAGTTGAATGGGAAAACTACATTAATAATCGGAGCGGGGGCAATTGGAGGACAAATTGCTAAGCTATGTAAGGCGTTTGGAATGAGAACTCTTGGTATTAATACAAGTGGTGCTGCAGTGGAAGGTATAGATGAAATGACGACCATTGATGAACTAGATTTATTTCTTCCAGTTGCTGATTTTGTTATTTCTGTTCTGCCAAGTACTAATGAAACAAAGGGATTACTAAAGCGTAAGCATTTTGAAAAAATGAAGGATAGTTCGGTGTTTATTAATATAGGAAGAGGTAGTGTTATTGAGGAAGCAGAGTTAGTTGAAATTATGAAGGAGCAATTAATCGCACACGCGATCCTTGATGTCTTTGAGAAAGAGCCACTTCCTAAAGAACATGACTTCTGGAAAATGGTAAATGTGACAGTCACACCGCATATTTCGAGTATTACAACTAACTATTTACCACGAGCATTTGATATATTTGAGGAGAATCTACATATTTATAAAACTAAACAAAACCATTTTATTAATAAGATTAATCTAGAGCGGGGGTATTAAGTTGAAGATTTATACAAAGTCCGGTGATAAAGGAACAACTTCATTAGTTTATGGTCAGCGAGTGGCGAAGCATGATACTCGAGTGGAAGCCTACGGAACATGTGATGAGGCAAATTCTCTAATAGGTCTAGCTTTAAGTTATATTCAGCTAGTTAAATTTGAAGACAGCGAAACGATAGAGGAAGCTTTACGTAAAATTCAAACGACGATTTTCCATGTGGGGGCAGAATTGGCCACTCCTGCTGGAAAGGAAGTAAAGTGGAAGTTATCTGAACAGGATGTTACGTGGTTAGAGGAAGTAATGGATCAATGGAATGATAAGCTTCCACCTTTAACGAACTTTATATTGCCAGGAGGTTCTCAGGCAGGTGCAACACTGCATTTGGCTCGTACCGTTGTAAGAAGAGCTGAAAGAAGGGCAGTCATTATTGAGGGTGTAAACCCTTTAGTACTTTCGTATCTAAATCGACTATCAGACTTCTTATTTATTGCTGGTAGATATGTGAACCATCTACTTCAAGAACCAGAACCTACTCTTCATCAGTAATTAAAAAAGATAGAACAACATATACTAAAGAGACGAATATTGACAAAAAGAGTAATAAGCATATACACTAATTATAACAATTATAAAATAATAATTCTTTTTAAAGTGAGGTGCATGACGGTGTCATTACAATTAAAAGATGCGCTGGAAACGTTGAAAGATTCAGGAGTCAGAATAACTCCACAACGTCATGCGATTTTAGAATACTTAATTCAAACTATGACTCATCCTACTGCTGATGATATTTTTAAAGCTTTAGAAGGTAAGTTTCCTAATATGAGTGTGGCGACTGTCTATAATAATTTAAGAGTCTTTCGAGAATCGGGATTAATCAAAGAACTTACTTACGGAGATTCTTCAAGCCGATTTGATTTTGTCACAAGCGATCATTATCACGTAATCTGCGAAGAATGCGGTAAGATTGTTGACTTTCATTACCCGGGACTAGATGAAGTGGAAGCACTTGCATCCCACGTAACAGGCTTTAAGGTATCTCATCATCGGATGGAAACCTATGGCACATGTCCAGATTGTGCAAAAGTACAAAAGCACTAAACTAAAAGCGGTAGTGCCTCGGCATTTGATATTTTTACAAAAGAAAGCTGACTGTGATTTCACAGTCAGCTTTCTTTTGTACCACGACGATTATATTTTTCATCAAACTCGATTCCCTCTAAATTAGGGTCTAGCGTTAAAGGTTCATTACAATACATACACATATCTACACGGCCGAGGACCTTTGTTTGCTTTTCACAATTTGGACATGTGACCAATACTGTCTTTGTGGAGAGCATCCCAATCCAAAAGTAAACAACCGTGCTGGCTATGATAAACAGTAATCCTAGAAGCATAAAAGTGCTCACAATCCATACATTTGTTCTAAAGAAAATACCGATATACATAACAATAAAGCCGATAAAAATCAGGCTTAATGCGAAAGTTCTAATTTTATTGATCTTACTAGAATATTTTTTAGCCATAAAATTCCCTCCTGATTAATACTATACCATATTAGGTAAATAGCCTGTACTGCAAACAAAACAATTTTTGAAGGAAGGTTTTTTTCTACTTACGTCGAAACTAATTTAACACCCTTAATAATGGAGGAATTAGAGTATGGAAGATTTATTGCGTCCGATTTATCAGGAACGAGCCAGCCATGCTAATACATTAGGAATAATCCTATTGGAAAAACATAAACCAGAGAACCCTGCTACAGATAATTTTGATGTCATGCTATTTATAATAGTAAAAGAAGATCAACCTACAAACTCGTTTAAACATTATGAACTTGAATCGGGAAAAATAGCTGGATTAAAAATTGTTCATGTGGACCAAGTAAACGAATGGATTCAGTTAGGGACTAACAGGAGAGTTCTTGACTGGGTAATGAACGGAAAGATTCTATTTGAACGAAATGAATATTTATCACAATTAAAGCAGAGTCTCTTTGACTTTCCTTTAAAGGACCGAAAGAAAAGAATTGGTTTGGAGTTTGCAAAACTAATTAAAAGATTTAGAGATGGAAAAGAGTTATTTGAAGCAGGGCATCTTCTTGATGCATACAACTACATGGTTCATGCTCTTCACCATTTAGCTCGATTATCAGTCATTGACCATGGGTTTCATCCTGAAATCACAGTCTGGCATCAAGTTAAGAAAATCGAACCTGAAATCTATAAGCTTTATCAAGAGCTAGTGGAGAGTGAAGAAACATTAGCTAAAAAACTAGAGCTACTGTTTTTAGCAAGTGAGTTCTTAGTTAATACAAACACTAAAATAGGCTCCTTACATCTAATAGAAGTAATGGAGGAAAAAGAGGCTTGGAGTATTCAGGAACTTATGGTTCACCGAGAGATAAGAGATTATTCTGTAGATCTCGAGGCGCTTGTAGAATTTTTAATTGAACGTAAGGTGATAGCAGTAATCACTGAAAAGACAAAAGGGCAAGGTATTCTCCATCGAAACTATTCCAGCCATAAACTTAGTACGAAATAAAATTTCTAAAAAGTGTTGACTTCAATTTCAATATCATGATATATTATTCTTCGTCGCTTATGAACGGCTTTCACACTTTGAAATAAAGATTTAAAAAGGTGTTGACTAAACCGGTTCGAAAGTGATATATTAATAAAGTCGCTTCTGAGCGGCGAAGAGAGTTCTTTGAAAACTAAACAAAACGTCAAGCGTGTTGGTTTTAACAAACTAACGCAAAAAGTAATAAAATTTAATCTACTTTTTAATTATTTCGCTAATGTGAAAAAACAAAGTAGATTGCCGGTGTAATGAGCAATCAAACACTTTATTGGAGAGTTTGATCCTGGCTCAGGACGAACGCTGGCGGCGTGCCTAATACATGCAAGTCGA